>CAZUXL010000073.1:0-17824 GCA_964624355.1 uncultured Spirochaetales bacterium | reverse complement strand
CGAGAAAAGGTTTGATCACCATCCGAGCCGACTGGTCCGATGATTCCCGGTGGATCCTCATTGAAGATCATGGTCTGGGAATGCCCCCCGGGGATGTGACGGACTTGGTCAAACTCCGGGTTTGCCCGCCCCGCCCTGGAACAGAGGGGGAACAAGGGAGCGGATTCGGTTTGTGGCTTTGCGATGAATTGATGAAAAAACTCGGGGGGAAATTGGAAATTACTTCCATCCCGGGACAGGGCACAGCAGTTCTTCTCCGATTCCCCGAAGAAGACGTGGAAGATTTATGACACGATGGTGAGTCCGAAGGTGGCGGCAATCCCGCTGATCAAGAAATGAGCACCGATGGCGGCGATGAAGATCCATAGAATCCGTGCCACGACCAAAGTTCCAAATTTCCCCATGATGCGATTCAGAGTGACGGCGTTTCGTATCACCCCAAAAGCAATGGCGAAATTCACCACCAAGGCAAACAGGGCTACCAACCACCCGTCCCTGTCGAGTATGAGTATCCCTGTGACGATGGAACCCGGTCCCACAAGCATGGGAATAGCCATGGGAACCACGCCCATTTCCATAACCTTACTGGGAGACTGGTGATACTCTTCCGGGTCGTAATACACTATCTGTTTTACCGCAATCACCGTCAGGAGGATTCCCCCGGCGATCCGGAATTCCGAAATACTGATGTGAAATACCGAATTCATCATCCATTGACCCAAAAAGGTGAGGGCCGTCAAGGTTATAAAGCCCGCTAAAACTGCGGTGTTTAATACCTTAGCCCGGTCTTTCTTCTCCAAATCCCGGGTCAATTCCCCATAAAGAGGCACCACCGTAATGGGGTTTAAAATAGCCAATAAGGCCAAGGCCGCGTTCATAAGTACATCGAACTGCATTTTTCAATTCTAGGTGAGAAGCAAAAGGAATGAAAGTAATTTTACGGTTATATTTGGGCATTTTTTTCCCAAGTCCCTCTGGTCGAGATATTTTTGCCCTACTCCAAAGTTCAAGACTCCCTTTTTCCTCTCTTTTTCCCCTACCTCTTTCCCCTTTCCTTCCCCCCTCCCCCCCCCTTTTTCCCCCTTCCTTTTTCCCTTTCCCCTCCCTTCCCCCACCCCAAACACTTTTAGCACGGCTTTTGCATTACTATTTATGAACTATAGGAGGTTCAAAATGAACGTAAAAAAAATCGCATCAGTTATGCTTCTGAGTGCCTTGACTGTCTTAGTCAGCGCCCAGAATGCCCCCGCCCCCGGTTTCGGACCCATGTTCGGCCGGGATATGGAAAACCTGGCCGTGGGGACAGTCCTCACCCATGAAGTAAAAGCCCTTACAGGGAAAGCCCTGTTCTCCGACCGGCTGATCCCTGTGTTTTCCGCCGACGGAAAGGAATTTGAGCTCCGACTTCCCATGCTGGCCTTTTCAGGGATCAACCTGAAACAAGGCGATGCTCTGGAAATCCAGGGAATCTTCACCACCTTGAAAACACCCGACGGGAAAGTGGTTTACTCTGTTCGTCCTCAGATTGTAAAAATCGCCGGAAAGGAAATCAACCTGGAGCAGTGGAGGGACGACATGAGGGGACACATGCAAGACAGAAGGGGGGATGGACGGAATTCCAGTCCTAAGGCCCAAGGGCCTCGGGAAGGCATGGGTCCCATGAACGGCCGGATGTAAATATACTTGAAAAGAGCCTGCGACTTATACCGGGCTCTTTTCTTTGATACACTATGACAATGACATGGAACCTTCGAGGACTGCTGGGTCATGGCACAGCGGTTCTTTTATTTGCAGCCCTCTCCCTTTTCATTTTGATTCTTACGATTCTGGAGGTCCAGCGCCACAGAAAGTATCAGGAATTCGAAACCGATAGGATAGGCGAAGAGTTATTCCGATCCATGAGGGATGGGATTGTGAATGAAACCGCCGATCTCCCGGCTTCGGTGGCGGGAATCGGAGTGTATTCCCCCGGAGGATTTCCTTTCATCCTTTTGGGTGTGGTTCCTTCTTCCTTAGATCCTGCATTCTTTCCACCCAAGTCCGACAATTATTGGCTTGAAGGGGAAGGGGATACGTATTTTCTCGTTAAATCCCTTCAAGACCCTTCGCCGAAAGACCCGGTCTCCCCTTTGCCCGCCGCGAAAAATTTTCATGGAAATAATGGTTATTTACTCGTCCATATCCAGGATCCCGGCATTAGGTCCTATACTTTAATGCTCTGGGGTCTCTACGCCATCGGTCAAGGTGTGCTCCTAGCCCTGGCTTTTTTAATCTGGCGTCTACAGAACCATAATCAGGATTTGGCACAAAGGCTGAGGCTCCGGGAGGAGTCGGATTTTCTGGGTGATGTGGGATCGGTTCTGGCCCATGAAATAAAAAACCCCTTGTCCACAATTTTACTTCAAGCCCGAATCCTGGAAGACACCCCCGAAAGCCGGGAATCCGGGGAACTCATAGCCCAGGAAACCCTCAGGATCACCGAACTGGTGGAAAGGGTCCGGGATCTTGTCCGGGATCCCCAGGGCAAACCTGAAAAGCTTTCACTCCAAAATCTACTCCAAGGTCCGGGGTATGAAGGACTTCGCCGCCCCGTTCCAGACGCCCAAATTTTTATGGATCCATTAAGATTCCGTTCCGTTTTAGGGAATCTTCTGGAGAATGCCCGGGAGAGCCAAGGGGGTAATGGCCCTCCCCCTTTCCTCGTCCTAGAAATCACTGGGGGTAAAGTTACCTTGGAAATCCGGGACCAAGGAGTCGGTATTACCCCTCACCAAAGACAGAGGCTCTTCACCCCCTTTCACACCACCAAGTCCTCCGGTACCGGCCTGGGATTGGCTCTTGTACGGCGATTTATGGAGGGAGCTGGGGGGACAGTAGATTTAATAAGCAGGCCGGAAGGCGGGGTCACAGCCCGGCTCCAGTGGCCGGAGGTAAAATGAAATTATTGATTGTGGAAGATGATAAAGCCCTGAGGATGACCTTGGAAAAGCTTCTGGAAAAGCAGTCCTGGGATGTTCGTGGTGTGGAAAATGCCTTAGCCGCCCAAAGACTTCTGGGGGAAGAGGCTTTTGACCTGGCGTTGGTGGATTTGCGGATGCCGGAAATGTCCGGACAAGAACTATTGGAATGGATGCAAAAAGAAGGTCTTGGCCTCGGGGTCGTGATGATGAGCGCCCACGGACAGGTTCAAGAGGCAGTAAAAGCCCTCAAATCCGGGGCCTTGGACTACATTTCCAAACCTTTTGAGCCGGCGGAACTCCTTCACAGGCTCAACAGTGCCTATTCCATCCGGTCGTTTCATCGTCAATCGGAGCCCGATCTTCCCGTGGATAAACTCTGGGATTTTCCCTCGCACCCTTTTCAAAAAATCCGAACTTTGGTGGATAAGGCCGCCCCTACGAATTCCCTCATTCTCATCACCGGGGAAAGTGGAACGGGCAAAGAAGTTCTCGCCAGGACCATTCACCTAAAATCCCCTTGGAACAAGGGCCCCTTTGTGGCGGTCAATATTGGAGGGATTCCCGAAACCCTCTTGGAAAGCGAGCTTTTTGGTTATGAAAAAGGGGCTTTCACCGGGGCGGACCGGCGAAAAACCGGTCTTTTTGAAACCGCCCAAGGGGGTACTCTATTTCTGGATGAAATAGGGGAAATGCCCCCCAGTTTACAGGTGAAACTCCTTCGAGTTCTTCAGGAAAGAAAAATACAAAGACTGGGAGGTGTGACCCCCATTCCCGTGGAAGCCAGGATACTCTGCGCTACAAATAAAGACTTAAAGTCCGAAGTAACCGCAGGACGATTTCGGGAAGATCTCTATTACCGCCTTCACGTGGTCCCCATACACCTGCCACCCCTGAGGGAAAGGAAAGAGGACCTTCCCACTTTATGCGCCCATCTTCTGGTAAAAATATCCCAGCAAATGGGGAAAAACTTCTCCTTGAGCCAAGGGGCTCTGGACACCTTGAAAAGTTATAATTTCCCTGGAAATATCCGGGAACTGGAAAATCTTTTGGAGAGGGCGTGTATTTTTGCTGATACACCTATTTTAAATCCAGAGAATCTGGACATCCCGCAGACGGGGATTTCCGTTGAGCTCCCCCCAGGTTCCCTGGCGGAAATGGAAAAGAATGCGATTGTGTCCTCCTTGCTTCGCTGGGAAAACAACCAAACCCGAGCGGCCTTGGAACTGGGCATTTCCCGACGGACGCTTTTTAACAAACTTAAGGAATATGGTCTCGCCCAAGGGGAATAGACCTTGGAATATGGCCATCCCGGCTGTATACTTAGCCCATGAAGTCCTACTTACCCCTCCTCGGTTTAATCATATTTCTAAATTCCTGTGCTCAACCTAACCCCATCGCCCTGGATTTTCTCCCCCCCAGTGAATCCCAAGCGGTGATAAAGTCCCTTACCGGCTCGGTCTTTGTCCTCCGATCAGAACAGTGGATACCCATGGAAGCCGGCAGTCTCATCGGGGCTCCGGATATTTTGAGGGTTACCGAGGGTGCGGAGTGCGAGGTGCAAATCGGAATGAAAATCACTGTGCTTATTGGAAGCAATTCCCTGGTTTCTTGGCCTGAACTTCGCAATGATCCGGATAAAACCCTGGTAAAAACCGATCTGATCGCCGGGTCATTGGCCATAAATTCCGTGGGAATTACGGAGAAGGATAGTATTTTCCTCTCCACCGGAAACACCCGGGTCAGGATAAAAGAATCCCAATTTTCCGCCTCCAAAAAGGGAGAAACCACCAGGGTTAACCTAAAAAAAGGGGATCTTCAGATCCTTTCCCCCCAAGGTGATCTCGTTTTGAGCCAATCCGGTGGTGCGCTTATCCTAGAGGGTCAGACCCCAGTTCCCTTAGCCTATGAAAAAACCGATGAAGCCTTGGTCCAGAGAATGGAATCCACGGAGTTCACCGACTGGTCCCAGGTCAAAGTGGTAAAATTTACCCTAAAGACCAATCCCACGGACGCCCAGATTTTCTTTTCTGGAAGAATGCTTGCCAGGGGAACCTATTCGAGCCTGATAAAAGTGGGAAGCAGTATGGAGTACACTGTTTCAAAACCAGGATTTTCCTCCCAATCCATCACGGTAAACTCTCAGGTGAACGAAACCATTCAAGTCGACCTCCTGCCTGCCCCTTTGGAGTCCGGCGTAGGTGAAATACTCCCAGGTGATGATTCTTTGGCGACACTGGAATCGGAACTCACCAAAGAACGGACCCGGCTTCAACAATTGGACAAAGAACGGTTTGATCTGGCCGGACAACTAGAAGATGCGGCGATCCAGACTAAAAACCTGGAAATCCTTTTGGATAAATCCAAGAAAGACAAACTAGCACTGGAAGAAGAGATGAAAAAGTCGGAAAGCCAGAGAAAAGCTCAAGCGGATGCCTTAAATGAAAACCTTCGCAGGTCCGAAGCCCAAAGGAAAAATCTCTCCGATGCCCTCTCGGCCAAGATGAAGGAACTCCAACAAACCCTGGATGATAACCAGTAGTATCCACCTCAAGCATTGACCAGCTTCATTCAGCTGTCTAAGATGTCTAAAATGACGGCCTATATTCACTCCACGGGGTTTTACGTTCCCGAAACTATCATGTCAAACTCTGATTGGTCCCAATGGGTAGAAACCTCCGACGATTGGATTTATTCCCATACGGGTATCCGCAACCGGCGGATCGCTGCCCCGGAAGAAGCCACATCCGATCTGGCGGTAAAAGCCGCCTTGGACTGCCTAAGTCGGGGGGGAGTCTCACCTGAGGACGTGGACATGATTTTAGTGGCCACCACCACCCCCGACTTCCTCTCTTTTCCCTCCACGGCCAGCCTGGTCCAACACAAATTGGGGGCATTCAAAGCGGGAGCCATGGATCTTTCCGCCGCCTGCACCGGTTTCGTATACGCTCTGGAAACCGCACGAGCCATGATATTAGCCCAAAGTGCCCAGAGAATCCTGGTGATTGGGGCTGAAGTATTCTCCCGGATCATGAATTGGCGGGACCGAAATACCTGCATCCTCTTTGGTGATGGTGCCGCCGCAGTTCTGGTGACCCCCAGTCCCAACTCTAAAAGTCAAATTGTAAACTCCTTCCTGCGTTCCGATGGTTCTGGGGGACCATCCCTGGAAAGACACGCCGGGGGAACCAAATATCCCATTACCCCCCAAACTCCCCTTGAAGAAAGTTTAACCTTTATGGACGGCCGGAAAGTCTATAACTTTGCCCTCACTGTGGTAAAACAGAGCATTTTGGAAATCCTGGAAAAAAATGGAAAAACCCTCGATGACGTGACCTGGATCGTCCCCCATCAGGCCAATGCCCGGATCATAGAGGCCTCCGCCAAAAGATTAGATATTCCCATGGGTAAGTTTTTTATGAATATGGAAGACTATGCCAACACCAGCGGGGCTACAATTCCCCTGGCTCTGGCGGAAATGGATAGAAAAAACCTCCTAAAAAGGGGTGATCTGGTCCTAACCGTGGGCTTTGGAGCTGGTTTAACCTATGGAGCAAATCTCATAATTTGGTAAAATTCAACATTTTGTTGCGGATTACCGATTCATATCTTAGAATTGGAATTGAATTCTTTATAAGGCGGTTATCATGTCATCTAAACCCGAGGGGTATATTGAGATTAAGTTTGGTCCGCGTTGGAAGTACATCTCTCCAGCTCGGCTTTTCATTCAAAGCTTTGTGGCCATAGCCATTCAGGATCAAGCCAAAGCAGATGGTATAGCCATGGCAGCTTCAGAACTTTTGGAAAATGCGGTCAAGTATGCCAACGGAGAAGATACGGAAATAGTAGTGCAGGCCTATCCAGAAGAGGGTCTTATCGTTGCCGCCGTATCCAACTACGCTTCCGATGAAGCAATTAAAGGCCTTCAGGCTCTCTACAAAAAAGTTATGACTGGGGATCCGTTGGAAGCCTATATTAACCAAATGAGGGAAGCGGCGACCAGAACAGACGGTAAGAGCCAACTGGGCTTAGCCCGCATCCGCTATGAAATCGGAGCAAATATTAAACTAGGCATTTCACCCGATAAAAAGGTGACTATAACCATCGAAGTGAAATAAGGAAGGAATATAATGAGCAATAAAATTGGTGTGGCACCTATCGCCCAGGACAAAATAAAAATTACCGTTGATGACACTCCTAATGGAATCGCGGTACGCTTCGTCGGAGACATAGATATGGAAGATCCTTCCATTGTTCTTGATCCCTTGTTTGAAAAAATTCACAGCAGTGTGGTAGCACAGAAAATCCCTGAAGTGGGTGCGGATTTCCAGAATCTAAACTTTTTAAATTCATCAGGAATCAAAGCCGTGGCCAAATGGATTATGAAACTGGCCATGCTTCCTGCGGACAAAAAGTATTCTATTAAAATCATTCACAACAAAGCCATCACCTGGCAGGTAACATCCCTCCCGACCCTTACGTTCCTTGTTCCTGGAGCGGTTAAGATAGAATGAGTCTGTTACCCAGGCTTACGGACCGGATAGTAACACTGATTGTTTGTCTAATTGTAAGTTCAGTGGTTATTTTCTTGCCCGTGAGTGAAGCCATCAAGCTGGTAATCCTTCTCATATTCTCTCTGGTTTACGGATTTCTTTTCTTGCGGCCAGAGAAAAAAATAGAACTTCCAGTGGAACCTCTTCCGGTTACTGAAGAGGTTTTGGAACCTGAGGTGACTGAAACTCCGGAAGCAAAACATTTTTTTAATTATGAAGAAATTGAAAAAGTTGGGCTCAGTTTGAAAGATCATCTGAAGTCAATCCGTGAACGTTGGAATTCCAAAAACCATGGGAGCAAGTCCTCCGCGGTTTCTGAAGGTGAATCTAGAAAACTTGAATTGGTCACCCTGAAAGCCAGCTCTGACTTCATTTCTGAAAACATCATGAGGGCCTTCGAGATCTCGGATAACTTGGCAAACACCGCAAAAACCGCTTTTGAACTTTCTGAAAGCGTGCAAAAAGGTGTGAAAATAGTTACCTCAGCCCTTTCCCAATCCCTCAGCCAAACAGCCATTCTTTTCGAACAGTCCAAGCAGATTTCAAAGATCATTGAAATCATGTCAGAGATTTCTGAAAAGATCCACATTCTCTCCATCAACGCTTCCATTGTTTCCGCTAGGGCGGGAACCGCCGGAAAGGGATTTGAAGTGGTGGCGAAAGAGATCAGAATTTTGGCAAAAGAAACCGAAAAGTCCCTGGAAGAAATAGAACAAGTGATAGTGGATGTCCAGGGAACCATCACCGCTGTGGTGGAGAAAGTTGATACCGCCAGTAAGCAGACAAACAATGAACAAAATAATCTGATGTCCGTAGCCGGTGCTCTTCAAGGGGTGATTCTAGCGGTGGAAATTATCCGGGCCGTAACCTCAGTGGCCAATGAAAAAGCCGTGGAACAGAAGGGAACAATGGAATCTTGGATAACCGAATCCGAAGTTTCGGATGAGGGAGCCTTGGAAGTTTTGGATGGGGAAGACATCCCCGAATTTCTTCAACAAATTGATCAGGATCTGGAGACATTAAAAGCACTAGTTACGGTAAATAATCCGAGTAAGGAGAACTCATGACCAACGTTAATCTCTTTAACCTTTTCCATCTTTTTACATTTATCCCTCTAGTGGGGTTAGGTGGAATCCTCTGGTTTGAAAGGATGCTAAGGCATCCCAATCAAAAGCGAACCCTCTATTTATTTTTCTCCCTGGTAGTTCTGACTCTTATTGGAATTTTCCAGGTGATAACTTCCACCTTTCATGAAGTTTTTCCTAGATTTGCGAACTTCCAAATAATAGCCACCTCTCTACTGGCATACTTTATTGCTTTCACCACTTTGGAATACTCCATCCACTGTAAGCGGATCGATGAAAGTTTTCTCTCCGATGACTTCTTCAAGGGTTTAAAACCCATGTTTATTTTTCTGGGATTGGGAGCTCTCATAGCTCTGGTGGGTTGGCTCTACCTCCCCGCATCTTCCGTCGCCCCCGATGAAAAATCTTGGATGTACAGCTTTCAAATCATGATGGTGGGCAAACCTCTTCGAGGGAATGCCCTGGAAGTCTACAAAGTCAATACCAGTTTTCTAACCATTCTTTTCACCCTGTCCGCCGTCATTCTTTTCTATATTGGCGGACGAAATATTTTCAATTTGCAAAAAGGTGTGATCCGTATGCGCACCTATCCTTACTTGGCCGGACTTATTGTGGCTTTGGTTTTTATAGGATATTTGTTATTGCAACGGGGAATCGAAGGAATTCCACCCGTGGGAGAAGCGGCCATTTCGGAAAGTACGAATACACTTCCACTCTGGATTTTCATGGTTTTGAATCTGGTTTACGCTTTGCGAATGGTGGAAGAATTTTTCTTCTGGTCCCAATATAACCTTCGTTCCGATAGAAATAGAATTGAACAGCGGCAGCATCAGTTAAACGTGCTCATTCGCCGGGTGATCACCTCTCCCGACGAAGAAGACCGGGCTATTATCACCGAAACTGTGGAAAAAGGCATGGAAAAAATCCGTAGCCGCATGGTGGTCCATGAGTATAATATAACGGGACTTGTGATTTACCGTGTACATGGAAATATTCTAAAAATTGATATACCAAGCCACCTTTTCGGTTATTGCTCTCCTTTGACGGACAATAAGAGCTTTAAAAACCTAGACAAAGAGAAGCTTAACGATCAGATCCTGCGTACCAGTTATGACGTGAGAGAAATCATGGCAAGTCCAGAAGAAGGTCTGAAGGACTTTGGAAAGATTTTAATAAAAAAATTGATTGCCACAAAAGATTCCATTCTCCTGGATAGCCTCCCTGAAAACTACAAAGGCCTTCAGAGGATGATCGGGCTCCATCCCATTTTTGACGGAAACAATTTCATGGGCGCCTTAGTCTATTTCAAGGATTCCTTTAATAAACTCTACCCAGCTGAGAAGGAGATCCTCACAGACCTTTGTGAAAACCTCGGAACCATTTTCGCCCTGATGCACGGTAAAGAGATTCAGAGGGAGCGGAACCGGCTTCAAGGGGAAATGCAGACTGCAAAAAATATCCAGACCTCCATTCTTCCAAAGAAATTGGAAATTCCCGGATATGAAATCCATGCTTCCATGGAAACAGCTACGGAAGTTGGAGGAGATGTTTACGACGTTATTCCCCACACCTTCGGTAACTATTTGGCGGTGGGAGACGTGTCTGGTCATGGACTGCCTGCCGGTATGATGGCTCTGATTCAAATGGCTGCCTTCCAGGGAGCACTGGAAGCATCCAAGACCATGGGTAAAGAAATCCGCGTGGACTCCCTTTATGACGTGGTCAACCGGGTACTTTGTTCCATCAACCGGGATCGAATTGGATCGGACAAGTTCATGACTGCCAACTACTTCCTGGAGAAAAATGGAACCTTCCAATTTGCCGGTGCCAATACCCCCCCCCTCATGTATAGGAAGTCCGAGAATAAAGTGGTGGAACTCCACGGACATACCGACCGAACGGCCTTCTTGGGTATTTCAGAATTCATTGAGTCCAGCAATTCCTTGGGAAGTTTCACCATGGAATCCGGAGATATTTTGATTCTCTACTCTGATGGTCTAATTGAGGCGAAGGACAGTTATGACAATCAATACGGAATGGATCCTGTGAAAGCCGTGGTAATGGATAACTTGGACAAACCTCTGAGTGAATTGGACGTGGAAGTTCGGTCTCATCTGACCGAATATGCCAAGTCCGGAGATCTAAAGAAAAATGGCGGTCATTTTAGTGATGACGTGACCATCGTTTATATTCGTAAGAATTGATAAGGAGGGGCAATGAATCCAGCCCCCACTTGGTCCCGATTAGACAATGTGGGAAAACTATTTCCCGCAGTCTTTTCGGATCGGCTCACAAACCTTTTTCGATTATCCGTTACATTAAAAACTAATGTTTCTCAGGTATTCCTTCAGGAAGCCCTGGGAAATATTCTCCCCCTCTTTCCCTATTACCAGGTCAAACTGAGGGGAGGTTGGTTTTGGTATAGCTTGATTCACGATCAAAAAGTCCACCAAGTCATTCCCGATGGTGCCTACCCCTGCATGCCCCTGACCAAGGATCTTCCGGAAGAACATCTTTTCAGAGTCAGGTATTATGGTAAACGTTTCGCCGTGGAATTCAACCATGCCCTCACCGACGGGACAGGGGCACTTATTTTTTTAACTCACCTCTTGGGGGAATATCTTTTTTTAAAAGGAAGTCTTCAAGAAAGGTATTCCCCATGGGAAGTGGGTCGGTTGTCTCACCCCCATGCCTGGGAGGATGCCTTTACCCACCATCACAATAAAATACCTTCGCCACCGACCCTACCTAAAGCCTTCCGTATCCCAGGGAAGTTGTTACCGAAGGGGAAATATTATGCCACCACAGGGTATTTGTCTGTGGATGGGGTTAAAAAACTTTCTAAAAGTTATGGAGTGACCATTACGGAATTTTTTTTCGGTCACCTTTTTAAAAGTTATATGAACCTTCAAGATGATTTGATGCGATATAATTCAAAAAAGAAAAAACCCATCACCCTTTACTGTCCTGTTAATCTTCGCAATTTCTTTCCTTCCGGGACCATGAGAAATTATTTTTTGGCTGTTCCCCTTACTATTGACCCTCGTTTAGGTAATTATACCCTGGAGGAAGTCTTTAAACGGGTACACGATCTTCTAGCCCTGGAAATAGATCGGCGAATACTCAAACAAAGGATTGTCCACAATCGAAAAGGTGAATTGATTTTCCTAGCGAGACTTTTACCCCTTTTTATTAAAAACTGGATAATCGGAATCGCTTTTTCCCAGGGATCCAGAGAGATTTCCGGAAGTCTAAGCAACCTTGGACAAGTCAATCTTCCCCCAAATTGGTCCACAGAGGTAGATTCCTTTGAATTTTTGCCTCCGCCGAACCACATTACAAAAACAGCCATGAGTATTATCAGCTATGGAGATAAATTGGCAGTGAGTATGGGGAGATTAATCCCCGAACCTGAATTAGAAAGACGATTTTTCACCTCCTTAAGAAAAGCAGGTCTTCACATTAAAATTGAATCCAATTACGGAGAATAACATGAGTTACTGTTCTCGCTGCGGCGTTGAGGTAGAATCACAAATTAAAAACTGTCCCTTGTGTGATGCCCCTATTCAGCATTTGGAGGAACCTACCGGTAGTCGATCATGGATGCAACCCACTGATGACAAACTATTCCGGGCTTTTCCCACTTCGGTGGATATAAAAAATAGAGTTTATCTATTCCTGACGACCCTTTTAGTCATGGCCAGCCTCATACTTTGGGCTGTGGATTTCATTGACGACAATTCACTTACTTGGAGCTGGATTCCCACTTCCGGTATCTTAGCAGGGTTTTTCTATTTAACTGTCTTCTTTAACCTCTATAAATCGTTTTTACGCCTTACATTGGGTCTCATGGGATCTACAGTTTTCCTTCTCTCCACACTGAACTATCTCACGGGTGCCCAATGGTTTTTTCCCCTGGGACTTCCGATTATTGTCGGACTACAAATCTTATTCACTTTTTCCTTTGCCGTGATAAAAAATTTTAAAATCCGCGGCTACAACATTTTTGGACTATTTTTTGCCGTGGTGGCGGTTTTTCTAATTTTAGTAGATGGGCTAATTCATCTCTATGGGGGGACTTGGAACCTTTCCTGGTCCATTATCACCTCCTTCAGTCTCTTTCCCTTTTGTCTTTATTTCTTTTTTTTACACTACGGTCTACATAGAGTTTTAGATTTAACCCGGTCGTTTCACTTCTAGTGTCATGCTATGACTGGTTCCACAGGGAGGGTCATGTGAATGGAGGTTCCCTTTCCCTCTTCGCTTTCCAGGGAGAGGGTTCCCTCGCATTTTTCCAGGAGCTCTTTACAGAGTATCAATCCTAGGCCAGAACCGCCTTCACCTTCAGTGCCTTTGGTGGTGATATACCCAGCGGGTTTCAACACCGCATTCATAATCTCCGGTTTCATGCCCTTTCCCGTGTCTTCCACAGTTAGTATTCCCTGATCCCCAAATCTCCTAAATCGGAAGCTGATGGCTCCTCCCCGGGGGGTGAATTTAATGCTATTAGATACCAAATTTCGCAGAATAGTTTGAAGCATTTTTTTATCACAGAAAACAATGGAATCCTTTCCTAAGTCATAACCCACTGTAAGATTTTTCTCTTCTAGTTTGTATTCAAATATCTCCATGGTACCCTTGATCAAAGGATCCAGATTAAAAAGAGTGGGGTGAGCGGTCCAGTGGCCCCGTTGACTCCGGGACCAATCCAATAAATTTTCCAGGAGTTGAAAACTTTTTTCCGCTGTATTTTTTAACATTTCAAACATTCGTTTATTGGAAGCATCCCCCATGGAACCGGGCATAAAATAGTCCGATTGAAGTATGGAACTGATGGCCCCGATGGGTCCCCTAAGATCATGGGAGATGATGGAAAAAAGCTTATCTTTAGTTGCCAAGAGTTCTTTCAATCTCTCCCGACCCCTTCGGAGCTCCAAATGGGTCCTCACCCGGGCGAGAAGTTCCTCCCCATTGAATGGTTTAGTAATATAATCCACAGCGCCGGCGTTGAACCCTTTAACCACCGCATCCGACCCGGTACTACCGGTGAGAAAGAGAACTGGTATATCCTTTGTCTCAGGGACTTCTTTTAGCCGGCGGCAAACTTCGTACCCATCCATATCCGGCAGCTGGATATCCAGAAGAATAAGCTCCGGTAAAAATTTCTTCGCCAGGGTTAGGGCTTCCCCCCCGGTTCCGCAGTCCACGGTGGTAAACCCGGCGACTTGAAGTATTTGCCTGAGCATCTTTATATTTACCATCACATCGTCTACCAATAAGATGGGAAGTTTATTACCTGCGGCCATAGGAGAATTCTAAGAGATTAGACTAAAAATTGCCACTAAATCGATAGTTAATACTGGGGATTTTGAAATTCCGCCAGATGGAGGCAGGATTGAAGGTTTTTTCTTAAGATGTCACCCATGGATGTACAGGAGCGGAAATCATCATCCTTATGATAATGAGCCAATCCCAAAGCCAATTCCACAATTTTTTCCGGGGTGGAAATATGATCCCGCTCCAGGGCGGAAAGGAGGTCATCAAGTCGAGTCCAGGAGGTTTTTAATCGCCGGGCCATGAGCACCCTTTCTTCCTTTTGATACTGCTTGATAGTCTCAGGGGATAGCAGTCCCGTGACCAATTCCACCACCGACTTGTTTTCTTTATGAAACTGAGGAAGGTAGACGCGAATATCCCCTTCATAACACTGCTGGTCAAAATCGATTGCCCTGACTCGGTATTGGTCCTCGTCGAAATCCGAGGTCACATCCATAACATAATTATAAGCTCTCATATCACCTAAAAGTCGGACAAAACATCGTTCATTAAACTTCACAAACTCTTTGGCGATCCGAACCTTATTTATCCCCGGTCTAGTCATATTATGCAGAATAAATGTATCCCCGGGAATTCCCACGATATGTTCTTCCACGAGGGTGGTTCCGGAAACCAAAAAGTTTATATTATTAGGAGAAACCAAGTGCTCCAGTTCCAGACCATAGATCCGACTGGCGTCTGCATTTTTTACATAAAAATAATCGTGGTTATCGTTGTACTGGTTCACCACCCGAATACGAAAAGGAAACGAATTGGCAAAGTTGCAAAAGTCGATCCGATCTATCTCCAAGTGTTCAGTGAAACTCATGTCACCACCGGTTTTTAATAGGGCGTAGATTCGTTTCAGATTTTCATCCAGTTCGGATTTGTACTGGGGAGAGTAAATCAGGGTGTCCCAAAAGGTATGGTTCCCCTCTTTATCCATAAGGGCTACCGCATCATTGGAACCCTTTAGATCTGCATAGGAAAGAGTAAAAGGAACCTCCCTTTCGTAATCCTTCAGGTAAAGATGAAGGAGGTTTGTAACGGGAAAGGAAGGCTTTTTCCGGGAAATGGTAACAAGTCCCGGATCCTGGAGATTAATGGCAACCACACCCACTGCCGCAGCCGTCTGTGGAGCAAGCCTCAGAATCGCTTCCGCAACCCCCATCGCCACAGCCACCGGAACTGCATCCTCCGGAGGACCCACAGCCGCAGGAGGACGCAGGAGCTTCGTCGGAAACACTAAGAATGGAACATTCAAAATTGAGAGAAACCCCGGCCAAAGGGTGGTTGGCGTCCACGGTCACATCGGAATCCCGAATTTCAGACACCAGGGCGGAATACCACCGGTCTCCTATTTTGGTATCCAATCTCATCCCCAATTTGGGTTCGACACCCTTGGGCAGGTCGGTCCGGGGAAGTTTGGCCACGAGAGCTTCGTCCCTAGATCCGTAAGCTTCCTCAGGGGGAACTGTGAACTTTAGTTCTTCGCCTTCAGCTTTCCCTAGGATCTGTTTATCCAGACCGGGAATGATTTCGCCGACTCCTGCACAATAAGTGAGGGGTCCCTGGTGTTCGCTGGAACCCAGAAGCTGGCCATCCTGGGTCCTAAAATTATAATTGATAGTGACATATTTGTCTTTTTCTACTGTCATAAAACTATAATATGATTTTTTTAGTCAAAAATCTAGATCTCCTGGTCATAAACCTCTATATCGATTCTAAATCATCCCGAAGAACCCTTAATATACCGGGCTGTTTCCCATGCACAGGCCAAGGAACTGGAGGAATTTGATCCTGCCTGAGTAAAAACAGAAGACTCAACCCATCGACCTATTCGATTCTTCCAAGACAGTTCCAATTCCGGGTGATCCCGGAGCAATGAATCACCCACAGCCAATACTCCAGGTATTTCTGCCGGTGAAGTGGGAAAAAGGCCCGCTGCCGCAATGAGTTTCACCTTTAAGCATTGAGATCTTTCCACGAGGGTAGCCCATAAATCAGGACGAGAAGCCACACATCCCAGGGAAAAGTTGATCACATCGGGTTTTTGATCCAAAAGCCAAGACCAGGCAGCCAAAAAGCAGGCCTCGACTCCACTGTTTTCCTGATCCAAAACCTGAACACTCAGAATCTTTACCCGGTTTGTATTCTGAAGAATGGTTTTTGTCACCTGTGATCCATGACCGCAGGAATCCCAGCAAGGATCCGGTGCCCCCTCTTCAAGCCACCACCGGGCAATGTCCTGGGTTGTATGAATTCGAGCCCTGATTTCGGTTCCCGTGGAGAACACCGCCATCTGCCAGGTGGAAAAGCTTTCTAAAAAGGGATTTCCCGGAGTCAGGAGATTTTGATGAAGACCCGAATCAATAACCCCGACCCTCACGAAACTAAACCTGCAACTTGACGGTAAACTTGTAGATGGGCTTGCACTGAGTTTGTCCAAGTATATCTCGCCACGGAGGCGGCGCTGGAGAGTCTAAGACGAGAATAAAAAGGCCAATTCCCCACCACTGACTCCAATTTCTTGGCAATATCCTCCGCTTCCGGGAGAATGGCCACGCCATTGGCACCGGGAGAGAAGTATTCATCCATTCCTTGTCCGCAGGGAGCTAAAAGCAGCGCATTGGCAGCCAAGGCTTCCAGTCCCACTAGGCCGAAGGGCTCGTATCTACTAGGGAAGACCACTATATCAGCTTCTTCAAAAGCCTTACGGCGATCCTCGCCTTCAACAAATCCGCAATACTTCACCGGCAGGGGAGACCAATCCCAGGGTTCTCCACGTCCATAAATCCGAAATTCTAAACCATGGTTTTCGATGAACCCAGCATCCAGGAGCCCAACGGCAGCGACAAATTCTCTCACCCCCTTCTGCCGGTCTTCCAAGCGTCCGAAAAAGGAAATGACTATCTTTTTATTATCCGGTTGATTTTCCCTGGGTTTAAATCCCTGGTCTGTTCCCAAGGGTAAGCAGCAGAGATTCCCTCCAGAACCCAGCATCTTTCTTACCCTACCGGCCATGAACCGGGAATATACCACTGTAGCCCCGGCCCATTGAAGGGCTGTACGTTCTATCTTCGCCTCTGTGAGCATGGGCTGATCCCAGAGGGCGGGCCCCATTAAATCAGGAACCGAGAGATGGAGGGAAAAAACTACATTTCTCAGATGCTTGAAGGGCAGATATGTTTGCCTGTCATTGCAATGAATCACATCAGGGCTAAACTCCCGAAGAATTGGATCTATTTTCCAAGAAAGACAATAAGCGGTGTCCACCACCTGGGCTTCTTGGGTACAAGCCGGAAAGGTATAACTCGCATCCACCACATAATCCACCAGCCCCCCCGGAGCTACTTCATCCGTGGCGTCGTAACGAATTAAGAGAACCCTCACCTCCGCCCAGGACTTTAAACACCCAACAAAACTTTGAACAAAAGTTCCCAAACCGCCCACTATCCTTTGGGGATTTTCATGGGTAACAAAAAGCACTTTCATGGTCATTCCTCCTTATGAATCCATAAACTCAAATTCTCCCCCCTACCTAAAAGTTCAAAACTTTTAAGTAAGATGGTTCTGATAATTTCTTCCTTATACAAAATCTCCTCTTGAAGCCGCCAGGATATTTTCCCAGTTTCCCAAGAGGTGGCCTCTCCCACCTTCTGGCGTAGGAGATAAACCTCCCTTAATCTCCCTAGCTCCTCAACTCTGGTGTTTATGTTTTTAAAATCCCCCTGAAGAGCCTCCAAATCTTTGACCAGGGCCTCTTGGAGCAAATACTCCTCCCGATTTACCATTTCTTTGACATAGGACCGTAGCTGGTCCCCTTGATCGGGATATTCACCAGAAAGTGGCCAGCGGAGAAGAACCCCTGCTACCCAAGCACCCTTTTGATTATTGGCAAAATGGAGAAGCA
>CAZUXL010000072.1:13718-17876 GCA_964624355.1 uncultured Spirochaetales bacterium | reverse complement strand
TTGGCCACCAAACGGGCAGAGGAAGTCTTACCCACACCCCGGGGACCGGAAAAAAGGTAGGCATGGGCAATTCGCCCGGCTTCAATGGACTTTCTAAGGGTGGTGACCACGAACTCTTGACCGGTAAGCTCGGTAAAAGTCTTAGGACGTTTTCTCGTGGCGGTGACTTCAAATGACATGGGGCCATTCTACCTTGGACAGCCCCATGAATCAAGCTTGTTATTGCACTTTGAACTTTTTAGTCAGGCTAAATATGGTGGACACGTTTTGTTCGTTCTCATTTCCCGCGTGACTGATCTCAGATACTGCATTGTTGATTTCAGTGACCCCGAGGGTGATCTCCTGCATTCCTATTCTCGTATCTTTGGAAATGTCGCTCACTTGATTGAGGGAATGGCCCAGTTCTTCCGACTGCTGTTCCATTTCCACCGAAGAGGCTGTGACCTTACTGGTGGTATTCACCAAAGGGGACAGGGATTCAATAATTTGCTTGGATCCGTCGGAGAGTTCACTCATGGCGGTTTTAATTTCCACCATACTGGTGGCCACATCTTCCACCTGCCCCACGATGTCTTTAAAGTATTTACCCGATTTTACGGCGGATTCCTCGGAAACCTTCACGTGGCCAATGATCTCCTTCAAACTCACGGAGATACTCTTGGCATTATTCCCGGAACTTTCTGCCAGTTTACGGATTTCATCTGCCACCACGGCAAAACCTTGACCGGCTTCCCCCGCATGGGCTGCCTCGATGGCGGCATTCATGGCCAGAAGGTTGGTTTGACTGGCAATTTGATTGATGACCTTCAGCATTTCCATAATGAGGTTTGTGGATGCGGTTACTTTTTTAATGATGGTAATGGTTTGTTCCATAACCTTTTCACCGGAAATTGCGATCTCCTGAAGGTCATGAACCGTTCTCACTTTCCCTTCGGCGGTTCGGGCTACGTTGTCTATGGAAGCGGACATCTGCTCGATGGCGGAGGAGGACTGATTGATCTCTTGGGACTGGGTCTGAATCTGATCTCCCACATTGCTCACCGAACTTTGGAGAATTCGCACCATATTGAAGGATTTTGTGATCTCTTCATCCAAAGTGTTGGTTTTTTTCTGCATGAATTCGATATTTGCCCTGATTTGTTCCAGGGATGCGGAGGTTTCGGTGGTGGCGGAGGAAAGGCTGGTGGAGTTGTTCATGGCTGCGGTGGTGGAAAGAATAACCTTTCCAATGAGAGAACCTAAGGAAGAGGCGAAATCGTTAAAATACCCGCTGAGAATTCCCACTTCGTCCCTATCATTGGCTTCCAAACGCTTCGTAAGATCTCCTTCCCCCGTGGAAATTTCTTTTAACAGGTCCCCCATTTTTGACAGGGGTTTGATCACCGCCATGCGGAGAACGAAAAAAAGAACGATGGATACAATAAAGTTAAGAAGGATAAATACCGCTATACCTTGAATTATTAAGGATGTGACCAATGCCCCCAGGGATTCCGTGGAGTAATAGATACTTAGATGACCAACTTTATTACCGTTATATTCAATGGGTGCTTCCACGGCTAGCCAGTCCGGCAGGAGTACCTGAGCCGACATTTCTTTGGATTCCATTGCCATGGTAATCCCGTCGGCGGTTTGCTTGAATACACCCGTAAAAAAAGTTTTTTCTTCCCCTATAACGGAGGAGGCTACCGCAGATCGAATATTCTTATCTTCCAATTCGAAGGTAAGAATCCGGTCGGCTCCGGCTTTATTCACATCCCAAAGAGGTTGAGCCAGGGAAAAGGCAGTCCTCTTAACGGCGATGTCCATGGATTCTTTAAGGGAGCTGCTCAAGGCTGAACTTCTATAAATTATATCCACTGAACTGTAGGCCAATATTGCGAGACCTGTAATTAACACCACCCGTTTAAGAACCTTGGCCATAAGCCCGCCCTTTTTTGTACTCATAAAAGTCTCCCTACAGTCATATGTATACTATTATTATCCAACTGGGGTAATAAATTCAAATTCATTTATGTTTATTGAAATACCCTGGTCACTGAACTACTATAGTAACAAAAGGAAAATAATATGAAAATATCTATGAAAACACTGGTGAAAACATTCATTTTGAGTGTTCTGACCCTATTAATTGTGGCATGTCAGCCTACACAGAGCCCACTTTCAGCTTTTATTCCAGAAGATGCCGTGGGGGTAGTTTACCTGGAAGATCCAGCGGGGTTTCTCCAAAATACCTCTGAATTTACAGAAGGCCTAGGTCTTACAGCCTTGACTGGGGATAAAAGTCCCCAGGCTTATTTTAGTGACCTAAAAAATCTCACCGATGGAAAACTTGACGCAGCGTGGTTCGATCTTTCCAGACCTTCTGTGATAGCCCTACTCAGTGACTCTTCCCCAATTATTGCGGTTCCCGTTAAATCTGAAGACTCCGCTGGTAAGGGATTGGCCACCTTTCTTTCAGAATCTTTATCCCTAAAAACTCAAGTGAAAGACGGTTGGGTTGTGGCCTCAGGGAAGGAATTAACTCTTCCGTTAACCAAGGGGTTTGATTTTACCAAACTTTCAACCGGCTCAAAACAAGGACTTCGGTATTATTTAAATATTCCTAAGGCCATGACCTTAGGGGGTGTTTCACCAGACCAGGTTTCCGGTTTTCTGGATGAATTCATGTCCGAGATGGACGGTTTAGGAACCGAAACAGCAGTTTTTAATAAAATAATCGGCTTAGGCATAGATGGTCTAAAACAACTCAATGCCCTTTCTGGATCGGTGAATTTATCTTCGGTCGGGTTCAATAGTTTTGCTGATCTGAGTTTTACCCCAGAAGGAACCTTCACTGAATTGTTAGCTCGTCAGGGTCAAGTAAATGGATCCAGAGAGTTTTTAAAATATCTTCCTCAGGATTATCTACTCGGATTCATTTCCAATATGGATTCCAAAGTTTGGATGAAGGAAATGCAGGAGTTTAACCGAGTCCTCTACGAAGCTCAGGGTTTGAGTCCAGAATTGGTCACCTTGATGACCGACTATCAGGATGTTTTACTGACTTCCCTGGGAAACCGTATCGCCCTCAGCTTTGATGTGGATTATGATTTGAAAGCTCTTTCGTCCATGGATTTGGCCAAGGGACTTAAATTATATTTTGTGGGGGTGATGGACCTTAAAGATACCAAAGCCTATCGGGAGAAGACCAATGAATACTTTTCATCTTCCATTATGAAAGACAATATATCTAGCCTGCTAAAAGAGTCTGGAGTGCCCATTACCCTGGATCTGATAACAGATTTAGGAAAAAAAGACGGGGTTTTAGATTACGATTCTGTGAAATTTAAATTTGGGGTTAATTCCGGTGGAACCGCTGACAGCGAGACAACCCAGGTGATCGCCATGTTATCCCAGTTGGATTTGCAACTCTTCATGGCATATAAAAACGATAAAACTTATCTGGCTTTGGGCTCAGGAGCTTTGGAAGGTTTAAAGGCCTTGGTGGAAAAAGATGCCTATGATGGAAAAACTTGGGCACAAGGTGGTCTGGAAAATCTTGAAGCCGCATATCCAGACAACGCTCATTTAGCTTGGAATTTCAACGTAAACCGTCTACTTCAATTGATACGAAAAGTTCCCGAAGCATCCATGGTCCCAGCTGGAATTACCGGTTCTCCAGGATTGTTAGGATATGTCCAATTGGACAAAGGGGTCATCAAGACCGGCACAGCTTGGAACTTCAAAGAATTGGAAGCCTTGGTAAAACCATTTTCCGCATTCATCCCTCTCATGTTGGGGAATTTAGGTGGTAGTCAGTCCCAAGAAATGGATTATGACGATGAATTCGAGGATGAAGACGATTAAATTTTGTAATTTGCACCCCCTCTGGATGGAGGGGGTTTTTTCTTCCCAGGTATGGAATTGCGAGCAGGAATGGTTCCCAGGTGAGTACATTCAAATTAAGGCTCCTTCTGGTAAAGGAAAAACTTCCTTCATCCGATTTCTCACGGGACAGTCCCTAAATTATAGGGGCGAAATATTTTGGAATGCAAAAGAAAACCGCGACCAAAATCCCGAGGATTGGAGTGTTCTTCGGTCTGAAATTTTCACCATCATCCCGCAAAATTTGGATCTACTAGAATCTCTTGGAGTAGAAAAAAACATACTTTTACGAGT
>CAZUXL010000072.1:9049-13618 GCA_964624355.1 uncultured Spirochaetales bacterium | reverse complement strand
GGTCATCCCGATCAGGTACTGGAATTATGACAAAAATTTTAAAAGAATTGTGGTACGCCCGGATTTCAGTCCGAATATTATCTGCTGTGGGATTGTTTTTTGGAGCTTTGATTTTAGCTATTTGTGTTATCGGTCTGGGTTGGCTTGGGGAAATGGAAGGAAGGAAATCTGGGTGGCTCGTCCTTTCTAAATCCGAAGGTTTCGCCAACAGAGAACTAACCGAATTGAGAAACCAGGAATTTACAAAAAGCCTTTGGCCGGTGGTGATGGGTAATTTTTCTTCCTACGCATCCTTGGGCTTTGGTACTTCTTTTTATGGGACTGAACTTTTTTTGGAAGCTCTTTCGGATGATGCTCTGGATAAAATCCCCCCAGGTTGGGATTGGAAATCCGGGGATTCCCAGGTTCCTTTGATTATTTCCAGGGAATTTCTTGGTCTCTATAACTTCGGTTTTGCTCCCGCTCGGGGTCTTCCCCCCCTCTATGAAAAAAATATGGATGCCCTTCCCTTATTTTTCCGTTTTAGAGGCCCTCTGGGAACCTGGGAGCTTCCTGGAAAAATAGTGGGCTTCACGGATCGGTACACGACTATTCTGGCTCCCTTGGAGTTTATTCACCAAGCCAATTTGGAACTTTCAGGAGCCTTTGAAAAAAATCCCGTTAGGGTCGCCTTGGAGGTAAAGGACCCAGGAAGTCCAGATGTGACAAATTTTATAAATTTGAAAAAATGGGGTGTGAATAAAGAACTTCTTCGGTCCTCGGATTTTGTGAATCTCGCAAAGAGTTTCCTAGGGGGCTTTGGGATAATGGCAATAGTATTGGTCTTGTTGGCATTTACCCTTCAGGTTTTAGGAATCAAATTAAAATTTGAAGAGTCCAAAGGGGAGTTAAAAACACTTCTACTATTTGGTGCATCCCCCAAAAAAATGAGAAAAATACTTTTAGGTTTACAAATAAATACCCTGCTGATTTCTGGAAGTTTGTTTTTGACCCTTTCTGTCTTAATGATCCTCTTTTTCTACAAAGGACTTCAGGAAATGTCCTTAAATCCATTTTGGTTGTGGTTTGGTCTTTTTATGGGTTTCGGGTCATTTATATTCGCATTTTTCCTGGCAGACCGGTCATTGAAGACCGGTATTGCAAAAATCAATGGAAGAAATCTTCATCCACCTGGAAAAATTTCTCATCTACTTTGAAAAAATCTGGATTTACACGAAAGAATTTTTCTGTATCCACCATGAAAAAATCCTTAGGTACAAAGTTATCAAAGTATGTGTTGGAGTCAGCAAAAAAACGGGAAGAACTAAATAGGTCGGGGTTGGAAAAATCTTGATCCCGGTTTCCTGTTCCGAAATAACTGTCGTCAGAGTACTTTTTCTTGGATCTGAGGGGAACATCAGAGGTAAATCCTTCAATATAGTCCGTTGTAACACTGCGAAGTGTTTCATTTAATGCTGTGACCCCATAGTATTGAGCCCCTTTTCCCGGATTTCTATCTATAAAAGTTGTGGTCTGGGTAGATCCTAGGGAAATCCAGCGGTTACTTACAGGATTGTATTTGAGGAGTTCATAGGTTTCTGCCCCTGCGATGGGGGGCCAGGTGAGCTCAATTTTGTCGGTAAAAGTGCCCTGTGAAGCCCTTACCCGGGGTGCTTGTAGGAATTTAATCGTTTTTTGAGTCACGGTGACAGATATGGGTTCGGAGGCCGGACTCTCTTTTTCTCCGATTTTGGCGGTAACGATGTACCAATAACTGGCGGTCATTTTTTCTAAACTCAAATCTTGAAAGCCTGAGTTTCGCGCAGTCCCTACCAGGGTATATTTTTCTGAACCCTCATTAAAGCGGTATATTCGGTAAAGTTCCGCCCTATCCACAGGGATCCAAAGCAAACGAACTTGGGTTCCGGTGGTCTGCGACTGTAGGCCTGTGGGGATTCCGACTCCCTGGGGGGGCTGGAGGAAACCTTGGACCAAGGAACTAAATTCCCCGGGACCGATGGGGCCTACTGATTTGACGCTGTAGTAGTAGAAGGTCGCTGGTTTCAATTTAGTATCGATAAAAATCCTTCCTTGTACTTCCCCCACTAAAGTGAAAGGGGTTTTGGGGTTCTCACTTCGATAAATTTGATAACTGAGGGCTCCCGGAACATTTTCCCAAAGCACTTCAATATGATCTTGAAAACTACCTTGAGAGGCCTGAACCTGAGAAGGGGGTAATACCTTATCCGGTCTGGCCTCTGCCTGATCCTTCATGACCACGGCGGTATGTACGGTGGATGCGAATACCTGGAAGTCCACCCACGCGTATCCCTTTTCACCCCATTTATCACTCCAGGAGTTGAGGATTTTAAAAGCTTTTTTCTGGTCGTCGAATCCCACCACTACCATCGCATGTCCACCTAGAGCGGAACCGGAAACCTGGCTATAGACACCACTTTTGTAGGTCATGAAGTTTTCGGAGATCTTCATTCCTATAATCACGGGATTTTTTGAGGATAGGATGGCTTTAATGGAGTCTATATTTTTTGCATCCAGGACTTCGTAGGTCTGGGCAGGATACTGACTTGCTTCAGCCAGGGCGGCGTCGGAAGGTTGAGTTTTAAAATCCTCCGGGTCGTATGGCATGGTTTGAAATGTAGCCGCCCCGATATTTTTAATAAGATCCACAGCTTTCACCAGACTTGAACCCGCATCCCTTCCGCCGTTTATTTGGTTGTAAATAAAGGCGGGGGAAAATATTTTACCCGGGGCATCGGTTCCCCAATTTCGTTCATAATTTTCTTGATAAGATTTTGTGCCGTAAGCCACAGCCCATCCCACACAACTATTTTGATTACCCTGATAACCGGGTTTTGGAAACCAAGAACTCAGGTCCACAGCGGAAGAGGGGGAACTTCCTGGGACAGCGGTAGCTCCATCCAAAGAAGCCCAAAGTCCCTGGGGAATGGGCTGGGATCCCAGGGAGTAACTCAGATTCTGGGCACCCACAGTTCCGATTAGTTGCAATAAAACCATAATCCCAATAAACTTATTCATGATTTTTTCCTTATAATTCTATGGAGCTAAGAAAAACGTTCCCTTCCAAGTCGTGAAAAAGAACCACAGTCATAATTCCAGATTGAGCTTTTTCCGTATAATCAATCAACATTCTCACATTGTGCCCGGCAACAACTTGTGTCCAAATGCCCCGGATTGCTCCCAAAGTAATCCCAGGATTTCTTTTTTCCAGGATAGCAGTGAGAATCATCCTATTTTCTTCTGCGATAGGTCCGCCGACTTCTTGGGCTAACCAGTTTCCTACTAGGTCATCCTGGGTTTTTGTTGCTGCGGCGTTCTCTGTTGGATTGATAAGGTCGGGATTTTTAAGGTCTGTTTTACTCTGACAGCCGGAGATCAGGATAAGTGTCCCTAAAATCCACAAGGTTGATTTTTTCATACTATGAACATAGGCCATAAATCCCTGGTTTTCAACCTTCCCTGGGGTTCGAGTCTTGTAAATACCTTCTTCCTAGCTTTAAATAAGCAAAGTGAAACAAAAAGCTGGCTTTTCTCTAGTACTTCTTCCTCTGGTGCTCTTAATTTTTACCTTGTTTATGGGGTGGAATACCCATGGAAATTTCCGGTTTATAGAAGTTTCAGTTAGGTCCTTGGTGAAAACGAATCTGAGTAATCAGGCAAGCTCCTTAGAGGAATGGATGAAGAGTTTAGTGGATTCCTTGGAATGGTTTCGCACTTTCCCTGAGTTTCAATCGGGGGATTGGAAAGAAATGGAAAGTGTAATCTTTCAACAAAAAGATAAGATGGGTAAAACTGTTTCCGATCTTTTTTTGGTAAATGTTCTCGGTGAAATGATCACTACCCATCAGGCCAAATTTAATGTGAAGGATAGTGAATATTTTCAAGCTATCTTTAATGAAAGAAAAAGATATTTTATTTCCGGGGGGATGATTTCCCCGTCCGATGGGAATAAAACTTTTTTAGTCGCAGTTCCCCTCTACCGAGATCGGAATATCCATGGGTTTCTCGGGGGAATCTTTGATTTGGCAGAGGTTTCATCCTGGGCTGTAGCTTCTGATTTTAGACAGGAAGGAAGCGGATCGATACAGGACAAATCTGGGACTCTTATAGGACATAAAAATCCAGCAAGGGTTATGGAAAGGAATTTTAGTTCTCAACCCAAATCCGAGGATACTAGGTATCAAATGCCCATTCCCCTGACAGATGGATGGAATGTGGCGACCATTGTTCGTTCCCAAGATATTCTGGCCCCCTTATGGTTCTGGTTTTGGGTTCAGATTGCCGTTTTTTTAGTGGTTTATACCTTTTTTATCCTTCAGGCGAAGAATTTAAAGATAAAGAACCAGGTAATTCTAAATGGGACCTTTATATGTCTAACCTTTTTAGTTTTGGGCCTCTGGAATGGCGAACTTGTGAAACATGAATTCATCCGCTGGACTTCGTTATACGACCAAATACAACTTTCCACAGTTGAAAAAAATGAACAACTTCGGAGTGAGGGGAAAAGATTTAAATTACAAGCCATTGCTAATATGAATAAACTCCGTGTCG
>CAZUXL010000072.1:0-8949 GCA_964624355.1 uncultured Spirochaetales bacterium | reverse complement strand
CCAGATTCCACAGCCTGATCCTTGGTTCATAATTCTAATTTTTAATGGTGGAGTAATACTATTAACAGGGGCCGGTTATATAATCGCCCGCAGGAACCCAAAAATTGTTCATTCCCCCGAAATAAAGTCATATCAACCTTCGGTGGTGATAAAATCCTTCGAAAATATGGATGATTTTGAGGATTATTAAGTTACTCTTTGGCGAATTTCGGTTTGAAGGATTCGATGTTCCGGGAGAGAGTCCTGATCAGCCATGGCTTTTTGCAATAATTCTGCACCGACTTTCCCCATTTCCACTCCGGGTTGATGTACGGTGGAAAGTCCCACATATCGGGAAGGGGGGAGATCATCATACCCCACCAAAGGAAAGTTTTTCCGAGCTTCTTTTAGCGCCCGCATGGCTCCATAGGCCATTTCATCGCAGTAGCAAAACAGACCATCCCAATCCTGGCGCTCTAAAATCATCCTCACCGCTTCCTGGGCGGTCGCTTCCCCTTGTTGTATTTTCCATTGGGGAATTTCCTTGACCCCTTCTTCCGACCACCGATCTTGAAACCCCTGCCAGCGGTCTTTTTGTTGTGGAGTGTCAAATTTTTCCCCTAAGTAAAAAGGACTTTTACACCCTTTAGACAGGAGGTACTCAGCGGCGAAGCGTCCCCCCTGAAAATGATCCACGGACACAGACGAAAAGTCAGATATTCGTTGATCAACCACCACAGTGGGAATTCTCTGGGCCTTAATCTGGGCTTGGAATTCTTCCGATCCGGTGAGGGAGAGGAGAATGAGTCCCGAGAGACCTTCGCTGAGAATTCGGGAATACACTGCCTCGGGGCGTTTTCCCAAGTTAAAAATCATAAGGCTGAAGTCTGATTCTTCAAAGGCTTCCGTGAGGCCCCGCAGTACTTCTATGAAGAAAGGATGGGTGATAGTCGGAAGGGCTACACCGATCACTGGTACCGATTGGAGACCGAGAACCAGTTTTCGTGCGGTTCTGTTAAATGTGAAACCGATTTCCCTGGCGATTTGGAAAACTTTGTCAGCGGTTTCTTTTTTTACCGGAGCTTTACCGGAAAATACTCTCGAAACCGTGGAAGGGTTAACACCCGCAAGGCGGGCAACATCTTTTATGGTGGCCATGGGTTATTCTAACTGAAAAAGCTTGGATTAGGCAATGCAAACGTTTGGGGTGATAAATACCCATTAATCAATCCCCCTATAGTTCCGATCATAGGATGAGGAGATCCCTGTGAAAAAGTGGATTTTTATCTCTGCCTTGATTGGCGTTGTACTACTGCTGGGGGTGGGGGGATGTCAAAGTGTGAACATCACCTACGATGAAGGGGTCGTGCCTTTACCTGAACTCCGGGTTGCTCCGGAACTACAAGAACTTTTCAACAACCTGGACAAAGCTCCTTCCATCGAACATGAAAAACTAGTGAATCAATGGAAATCATGGTTAGGAGAAAGGGAAGTTCCCCTGAAGGAAAAAAATCGATACACCTTTGTTTTATACAATAATGACAAAGAATTGATTTCCGTTGGTTTAGAGGCCCACTTTAATGGCTACTCCGACAAAGACCTTCTCTACCGGTATAAAACCACGGGTTTATACTATAAAACCTACACTTCTGAAAATCCTGGCATAGACCGCTATCGTTATACCCTTAAATTTACCAGCCGACGAATGACCACCCGCGATTCCTTTAATTCCTTCGTGGATCCTGGGGAAACCTCCTACAGCCTGGGGAAACGCAGTTTGGAATTCGGCCGAATTATGAAAACAGATGAGTCGGGACATGAACTCCTTATCTATTTACCTCCAGAATATTTTAAAACGACCCAGCGGCGTTTTGGAGTTCTTTATGTTTTGGACGGGCAGAATATTTGGGATTCAAATCTTTTGCCTCGGGGAGGATGGAAGCTCAATTCCACCGCAGAGCGTCTGGTGAAAGAGAAAAAAATTCCACCCCTGATAATCGTGGGCATTCCATCTACAAAATCTAGATCCGAAGAATACCTGGGAATGAGTGCCTACTATAAGTCTCCGGCACAGGGGAAGGAAAGCGAAATTGCTAACTCAAAGCTCCAAGCTCAAAATTTTTTAGTGGCCCTGACTGAAAAAGTCATTCCTTGGGTGGATGGAAATTTGAGGACTCTTCCGGACCGGGAAAATCGGAGTATCGCAGGGGCGTCCTTTGGGGGAAGTGGAGCGCTCTGGTTGGCCATGAGCAGAGCTGATCTTTTCTCCCGCGTGGGTTCTTTAAGCGGGGGGAATTATACCCCTGAGGCCACACCGGCCGCATGGAAAACTAAGCCTTTTAGAATGCTCCCTTACCTGACGGATCAATTAAAACCAGAGCACAAGTCCTTGAAAATCTATTTGGACGTGGGTACGGAGGGGACAGACAAGGATTTTTATTCCGAAAACCAGACTTTCTATAGGGGATTGTTGCGCCTAGGGTTTCAAGATCCTGGAAATGTATTATTTTATGAAGATAAAGGCGGCACCCATAATGAAGTATCCTGGGCCCGCCGGATTCCAAAAATGTTGGAATATCTCTTTTCCCAATCCAAGGAGTGAAGAAAGTTGAATAAGTTATGGATAGGTATTTTTTTGTTTTTAAGCACCGTCCTTTGGTCCCAGGATATGGACGTGATTTTTCCCCTTTGGGAAAACCAATTGACCGCTTGGATGACCGCCAATCCCGATAAAACCTTGGGAGATATGACCCCTGCTCAGGCTGTGGCGATCTTGGC
Source organism: uncultured Spirochaetales bacterium (assembly GCA_964624355.1). Taxonomy (GTDB): domain Bacteria; phylum Spirochaetota; class Spirochaetia; order JABEVK01; family JABEVK01; genus CAZUXL01. The sequence goes on along the minus strand of CAZUXL010000072.1, from coordinate 6,192 downwards.
AACCTCCCGGGAAAATCTCATCCGTCGGGAATTTGTAAAAAATGCTTTAGGTGCCTCTTTCCATATGCCGGGTGCGGGTCATTTTATGGCAGGGGATAACCTAAGCGGAGGACTATTTATAACCGGTTCCGCCCTTATAACCCTAGCAGGCATCTGGGGAGCCGTGGTGCTCCTACCCATGGATCTTCAGACTTTCAACCCGTTTGTGTATACCTTGGACACAGTGGAAAAAAGGTTAAAGTCCCACAGTTTTATGGAGTACTTGCCGAGCCTTGGCGCACTGGGAGCCGCGGGTGTTGCCCATGGTCTACTAGGATTGTGGGCGGCCGTGGATGCAAAGCCAAAAATTTTGGATAAGGCCATATCCGGTAAAATTGAGTTTCTTAAACCGGGTCATAATGGAATGCTTTTGGGTGCAGGAATGAAATATTAAAATGAAGAACCTCGATAGCAACAAATCCATTATGGTGGGTTTAACCCAGGTTTCCAGTGGTTTGAACTCTCTGTTTTATCGCCACTTGGTGGAAGAGTCCTTGAAAGAAGACCTGGGTCGGGGAGGGGACATTACCACGGAAGCCATCGTGGACCCCGATGCCATCGCTGAGGCGGTGATTGCCTCCCGAAGTGAGGGAGTGATTGCAGGACTCTCGGTGGCCCTGTTTGGATTTTTTCTTTTGGATTCCCGTATGGAAGTGAATATTCTAAAGCGGGATGGCGAGAAGGTTTATCCGGGGGACACTCTTCTGCATCTGAAGGGTAATGCCCGGGCTCTCCTCACGGCGGAACGGACCGGGTTGAATCTTTTAGGGCGGATGAGTGGGATAGCCACAGCCACTCGTCAGCTATCGGACCTCATTTCCCATACGAAAGCCAAAGTCGTGGACACCAGAAAAACAACTCCGGGGCTTCGGGCTTTGGAAAAATATTCGGTTCGCATGGGTGGGGGCCAAAACCACCGCATGGGATTGGATGATATGATTCTCATAAAAGACAATCATATTGCTTATGCAAAAAGCATATCCGATGCGGTGGAAAAAGCACGAGCTCGGGTAGGTCACACGGTAAAAATCGAAGTGGAAGTGGACACTTTGGTACAACTGGAAGAGGTTCTAAAAACCGATGCGAACATTGTCATGTTGGATAATATGAACATCGAAACCTTAAAAGCCGCAGTCAAAATGGTGGGGGGACGAAAAATTGTGGAGGCCAGCGGAGGTGTGGATGCCCGGACCATAGTGGGCATCGCGGAAACGGGAGTGGACCTCATCAGCGTGGGGGCTCTGACCCATTCTGTGATAAATTTGGATGTGGGTCTGGATTTTATTAGTTGAAGGAAGTGAATATAAATAAAGTGGAAAGTGCCGTTACTTTGTTTTCCCAAGGTTTTAATTGCGCCCAGGCGGTGTTGTCCCCTTTTGCTCAAAAAGCAGGGATGAATGGGGAGACGGCTTTAAGGGTAGCCGGTGGTTTTGGAGCTGGAATGGCCCGTCTTCAGGAAACCTGCGGAGCCCTCACCGGTGGTTATATGGCCTTGGGTTTATTCCAGGGGCAGCACCTTCCCGGAGACAAGGACGCGAAAGAAAAGTGTTATAAATCGGTTCGGGAATTTACAAAGAAATTTGAAGCCATGCATGGTTCGAGTAATTGTCAAAAACTTTTAGGGGTAAATCTCCAAAGTGAAGAGGGGCAAAAGCGGTTCATGGATGAAAAAATGCATACCTGTAAATGCGAGCAATACGTGAAAACAGCCGTGGAACTCTTGGACGAAATACTATAAATTCTTTAAACCAAGCCCTTAAGGTATCGCTGGCGTTTTTCTTCTGGAAACTTTTCAGTGGCATAACGGAGCATGGTTCGGGGCATGATAAGATACCGGGGTTTGTCTAAAACCATTCCCTTTTGAGCCTTGGGTACAGAGGTTAAAAAGTTTTCCTCTTCTGTCATGTCACGATTTCCCACTTCACGAATCATCCATCCCACAGCCTTATGAATAAGATCGTGGGGGTGGTTCAGTAGGGTGTCGGCCAGTGTGAGGGTCGTGGTAAAATCCCTTTGTCGGATGAAATAAAACGTAGTCATAACGGCTATCCGCTGAGTCCAAAGGTGGGAGGACGCCGCCCATATATCCAAGATCGATCGATCTTTGGAAAAGTACCAGGGACCGGTAAGATACGGAGCTGAGGAGTCGACTAGGTCCCAATTGTTTATCTGACTGAAATGGCTTTCGTAGAGGGAAATACCCTCGGCCTTTTCTAAATCGGATTTGGATTTTGTAAATTTATAAACCAAGAGAAAAATACCCGCCAGCCGGCATTCATGAACCGGTGAAAGCAGAAGCTTTTTAATATCAGAAAAATCGGCTTTTTCTTGAAAATGCTTCGCAATGGTCCGGGTTTGGGGAACTTTCAAACCCCAAAAAAGATCTCCCTCGGCGTAATCCCCCGGTCCGGTTTTAAAAAATCTTTGAAGACCTGGGATCTGGTCGGATTGCCCTGCGTCCCGTAGGGCATTTTCAATTTCATCATAAATACTCATGGCAACGCCCTGATTTTTGGGAAATATGTCCCTTGTTCTGTTTTCTCAAATTGAAGATGGTTTTTCAAACACTGGAGTTTTTCTTCCTGCCTGTGGGTCACATAAAGAATGGTGGAACGGTTTTCTTTGGCAATTTTATCCACCGCATTGAGGAACATGTGGGTGTGATGTGTATCGAGTCCCTGGCAAGGCTCATCTAAAATCAAGAGGGGCGGTTCTTTCACCAGAGCCCGTAGGAGAAGGGCCAATCTTTGCAACCCATAGGAGAGGTGGGGAAAGGGAAGGTGGGCATAATCATTCATTCCGAAGGCTTTCAGCCATAGTTGAATAAATTCTTTCCTCTCCCAGCCCAGAGTTTCATATAATCCGATGGTATCAAAAAGTCCACCGGCGACAATGGCCCAAAGGGGTTGATCCAAATTGTGGTCGTGGGCTTGATGAAGGCTTGCAGAAACCACCCCTTGCCGGCGTCGGAGTTCCCAAAGTGTTTGAGCGCTTCGGTGCTGACCAAAAAGAAAAACCTTTTCCCGATGAGCTTGCACATTATCCCCGGTGATCAAGGATAAAAGTGTGGATTTTCCCGCTCCGTTGGGCCCGGTGATAAGCCAGTGATCCCCGGGTCTTACAGACCAGGTAAATCCATCCAAAACCACCTTATCACCATAATTTACAGTGATGTTTCTCATATCCACCAGGGTGTCCGGTAGGGGTTCAGTATCCTGGGGAATGGGGGGTAGGTTTTCCAGATCCCCACCCTGGGGATTCATGAGGGATTCCAATTCTTCCGGGTTGTAGGATTCCCGGGGGCCACTGCGGATGATATCCCGATCTTGGAGGATGAGGAAATGGGTGGCATGGGCGGGAATATCCTCCAATCGTTGGAGAAAGAAAATCTGTGGAACTTTGAGGGTAATCCAAAGGTTTTGGAGAATCCCCCGGGCTTCTTGATCCAGGGCTTCGTAGGGTTCATCTAAAATTAATAGAGGGGGACAGGTATGCAATTCCCTGGCCAGAAGTGCCCTGCGGAGTTCACCACTGGAGAGAAATTTGAGGCCACGGTCCAGGAGGCCTGGTAACCCCAGAGATTGTACCCAGGGGTTGTGGTCCCCCACAAACCGGGCGACAGACCGTCCCGGGTCGATCCCTCCTTCCAGAAATTCTGAATCGTCGTTCCATCGTTCAAAATCCAAGATGGATTTGAGAGCCTCAAAGGAAATTAAAGAGGGCAGGGTTCCTTCGGTGCGCTCCCCGGTCCACCAAGAAGCCTGAAATTCCCCAGAGGAAATGGGAAGTTCACCCCTGAGGAGAGCTGCCAATAAAGTCTTTCCGCTGCCGTTTCCTCCCAAGACACACCAAGTCTCCCCCGGTTTAACCCACCAGGAAAAATTATCAAACCAGGTTTGAAAGGAGTCTGAGGCTTTTACATTATCAAAATGAAAAATTGTACTTGGGATAGGCTGTTCCATGGGTCAAATCCTATCCTATTGAGCAAGCTTCTCCCAGAGGGCTTGATGGTTACCTATGGATAAATTTGTTGGTATTTTTTCCACCTGGTACTTCGCAGAGAGCGCCAAAAGGGTGTTGATCCGCTCTTTATCATCCGGATGGGTACTGAGGATTTCAAAAGTTTTGGGTAGGTCAGAAGTTACCTTTTGAAGATTCTCCAGAAGGGTCACAAGAGCTTTAGGATTTAATCCCCTTTCCGCCAACATCAAGGCGGCATGGGCATCGGCTTCTTTTTCAAAATCCCGAGAGTACTTTAACTGTTGCAGGGTATCTAAATTCGACATTACAGCGGCAATGATTCCTGAGGTGTCACTTATAAGGAGGGAGAGAAGATAATAAGAAGCCAATGTTCTCATGGTTGCCCGGGAGGTGTGTCGAAACTTGATATGGGCGTATTCATGAAATAAAAGAGCGGCAAATTCGTCGCTGGATTTTACGGTGGATAACATGGGAGTAAAAACGAAAATAGCATTTCCCATGACTGCGAAAGCATTGGTTTGTGCTGATTCACAGACATAAAAACGAATATTTTCCACTTCGGGAATGCCCACGGTGGCAGCGTATTCGTAAAGAATAGAAGTTTTGGACTCATCCAAGGAATACTCTTTTATCAGGCTGTCTTCTAAACTTCGGGAAATTTGGTTTTCCCATTCTTTTGGCATGGCATTTCCGAGCCAATCACCTATTTCAGGGATGAGGACTAACCAGGAAAGGGCGATAAAGGCGGCCAGACCCGTAACTAAGGCTGCGATAAAACCCAGTGTTCTGCGGGACTCCCTTACACCTTTTGGTCGTGAGGTCTCAGGCAGGGTTAAAAGAGCTTGCCTAAGTCCGGGAGTTCTGACCTCTAAACATCGAATTCCCGAAGATCCAAATCTCAAGGTAGAAAACTCATCTTTCCCGTGAACTGAAAGTTCGGATTTACGAAGTTCAGTGCTTTCAATCAGAAATTCCTGTGATTCTCCCTCAGACGATGGATAGGAGATCAGAAGATCATCGGGACGAATTTCTAAAACACAAGGACGGGGTGAAGATCTCACCCCGTCGAAATATAAGGCATCAAAACGATAAGTCATGCCTAGAGTATACCCCAGTCTCCTAGATCCAGGAAGTCACTGATTTCTTCGCCGGTGGCGGAAGTTTCTTCTACGGTGGTCTGCTCTATGGCATCCACATCCAGATCTTCCGAAGCGGCGATGTGGTTCATAATGAACTTCATGGTCCGGATATTTACCCAGGGAGCGGCAATACCCAAGGTGAAGATCAAGAGGAGCATATTGGTGAGGGTGAGCTTAAATAGTCCGCCGCCGGTGATGGTGGTGGTCAAAGGAATAACCTTATCCCCTTGAAGGACTTCCAAGTTTTCATAGATCCACTTATACATGTTTTTCATGTACCAGAAAATATAGATTCCTAAGGTGATGATGGTGAGGAGCATTCCTTTCAAACCAATTAAAAACAGATCCATGCCCTCACCCATGAACCGGAATCGGATACTTCCAAAGTGAAGTTTAGAATAGATATATTTCATGTACCGGGCGGTAAACCAACTGTTGTAGATGAAAAAAGTAACCAGGGTGAGGAGAAATCCTTTAATAAACAAAGGAAGTAGTTCTTTGTTTTTCCCCGTGTAAGCCCAGCGAATGCTTCTCCAAGTGGTCCTTCCAAACCTGTATCGCAGGGAACTGTTTATGGCCAGGGGCATCACCACCAGGAGTAAGGCGATATAAGCCACAACCCCGAGTACCATGGCAATAATTCCGACTGCGGTGTTTCCAGCAAGGAGCGCTTGAAATCCAATATACAAGCCCAAAAGGTAGGGAATCATCACAAGAATTAGAATTCCAATTCCTTTGAGAAGCCCAATAAACATTTCATTACCAGTGCCTAGAAATCCAAAGGCGCTTCCTCCGAAAGTGGTGTTGCTGTAATTAAACTTCAAGAGCCGGGCTTTTGCCCAAGGATAATAGATTCCCAGGGTTATTCCCGTAAGGAACATACAGCGGATAAAGAGCCATAATAATTCTCCACCTTCGCCATGGAAGGTGAACTGTCGTTTTTCGTTCACTCGTAGCCTCCGATTGCTATTAAGCATATTCAAGCTTAGAAGGATTACAAGATCAATTTTTCGTGACTACCTTTTTGAAAATG
>CAZUXL010000071.1:14338-17878 GCA_964624355.1 uncultured Spirochaetales bacterium | reverse complement strand
CGGGGGCCTTTTTCTTATCGCCGCCTGGACTGTTTATCTGGTAGCCGAACTCACCGATGTCTTGGACGGATGGATTGCCCGGAAATGGAACCTCATTTCGGACCTGGGAAAAGTCCTGGACCCCTTTGCCGATGTGATAAGCCGCCTCACCTACTTTGCCATTTTCCTTCAAGTGGGCGTATTCCCCCTCTGGGCATTTTTACCCATCCTCTATCGGGAATTGGGGATGACCTTTTTAAGGATGATCCTGATTAAAAAAGGTAAAGTTCTAGCCGCCAATTGGGCAGGAAAATCCAAGGCCATATTCTACTTTGCCGCTTCCCTGGGGGCCTTTTTATACCTGAGTTTCCTCCCTTCTCTCGGAGATTTCGCCCCCCCCATCTTGCTGGGGTTGAATATATTTTTTGGATTAACCGCTTTCCTCTCGGTCCTTTCCATTGTGCCCTATTTAAAGGAAGCCAAAAGTTCCCTTTGATTTATTCTCCCTCCTGCATTATGGTAATTAAAGATGCTTGGTAATAATGCAAACAGATTAAAGCGAATCCTCATCTTGGATGATGAAGAGCCCATAAGACGGAGTCTTGCGGCATTTTTCACAGACATCGGTTACGATGCCTATCCTTTGGCCACTCCTCCGGGAGCCTTGGAACTGTTGGCGGTTCAGTCCCTGGATGTGGCGGTGGTGGATTTGGAAATGCCGGAAATGAACGGTATCGAATTCATCATAAAAGCCCAAGTTCTCCAACCCTCATTAAAATACGTGGTTTATACAGGCTCCTTGAATCATTCCCTTTTGAAAGAATTGGAAGGTTTGGGGATTCCCCATAACCTGGTACTTGAGAAACCTTTGACGAGTATAGGAGACATGTTGGAAGCGGTTCAACAGGCCTATTATGAGTGAAGAGGTGCACGAAAGAATCCTGGTGGTGGACGATGATTCCCCCATTCGGGAGACCTTTTCCACCTATTTGAAATTCCTAGGTTATGAAACCGCCGTGGCTGCCGAAGGTCAGGAAGGTTTGGCGGTATGCGCATCCTTCAATCCCGATTTGGTCCTGACCGACCTACAAATGCCCGTAATGGGAGGCCTGGAGTTTCTTCGTCACCTCCGGGAGGCCCAGCCGGATCTTCCGGTGATTGTTATCTCCGGGGCCATGGAATTTTCCGCTGTGGTAGAAGCCCTGAAACTTGGAGCCTGGGATTACCTGACGAAGCCCCTTTACGACCTGAGCATGCTCAAACATTCCGCTGGATCAGCTTTAGAGAAGTCCAGGCTTCGGAAGGAAAATGAAAAATATCGCCTCCACCTGGAGGAATTGGTAAAACAGCGGACCCTAGAACTCACCCAAACCAACAGAGAATTGCAGTACACCCGTACCCAGATTATTCTCCGTTTGGCAAAAGCCGCGGAATATCGGGACAACGACACGGGGAATCACATCATCCGGGTCAGCCTCTATGCAGCCCTCATCGCCCAGAGTCTGGGGATGGATGACGAATTTATCCAACTCCTCCGGCTTTGCAGCCCCATGCACGACATAGGTAAAATCGGAATACCCGACCATATCCTCCTAAAACCCGCCAAGCTGGATCCGGAAGAATGGGAGATCATGAAAACCCATGCCAGCCTCGGGGAAGGAATCCTGGAGGCGATTCCGGAGGAATCCCTGGACGCCTACCGCCAACACGTGCTTATCGGCGACGATATTCTGGAAGATCACTACAGTCCCGTTCTGGGTTTTGCCGCCCGCATTGCCAGGTCCCACCATGAAAAGTGGGACGGTACAGGGTATCCCGATGGACTAGCCGGGGAAAAAATTCCCCTGGAAGCCCGTATCGTGGCCGTAGCGGATATTTACGACGCCCTATCCAGTAAAAGACCTTACAAAGAAGCCTTTTCCGAAGAAGAGTGCCTGGAAAACATCCGTAAACTCTCCGGCTCCCATTTGGATCCTCGAGTAGTAGAAGCCTTCTACGCCTGTTACCCCCAAATACTGGACACAAAAGGCCGCTGGAAAGATTAAAGGATTTTATGAAAATAATATTCTTCGCTCTCATGCTTTCCACTTTTATTCCACCCCCCCTTTCTGCAGAAGAAGCCCTTGGTGGAGACACTTATATGGATTTTGAGACTCCTTATACCCGGTGGTTACTCAAAGGTTATAATCTAAGTTTTCACCAACAATTAGGAAATTTTTCCAGTTTGGAACTGGGTGTCGGCTCATGGATGTTCAACAAAAATGAAACCTGGAGTGACCTAACAGTGAGATTGGGTATCTCTATTTATCCCTTTAACTTTTTTACTGGTGATACCAACCAGGAAGGAGTCTAACTGGGAGTTTACCCATTGCTTGACTTTTCAGTGTATCAGCATAATCTCTGGGACAATCCCTTAACCATGAGAACTTTTGGAAGCGAATTGGGCCTTACCGTTAAACTCAAACCTTTTGTCCTCAAACCATTTCTTCGCACAGGCTTTTTCTATGGAGAAAATTTAACAAAACTTGGATTTGCCGACTTAGGAATCCGTTTAGGACTCTTACTGTAATCATCTTGTAGCGCAAAGTATGTTTCTAAAACCAAAAAAATACTTTGCGAAACTCAGCGAACTCGGCGAGAAAAACTCCTCTATTTTCAGATTCCGGGGCATCTTAAAAATTGCTGAGGCAAGATTCAAGATCTAAACTTATTTCTCGAAATCCTTGTAAAGCATACTGGGCTGGATACCCTGATTGTTTTGATATTTTCCGCTCTTGTAGGTTTCCGAATCCCCGAGGACGCTGTGGTAATAAATCTGACAAATTTCCACGAAGGGATAAATGATGATGGGTTCCACACAGAGGATTTCCAGGGTCCAAAAACCCGCAAATCCCACGTCACCGAACCCGGCGGTCACGTGAATAAACATACCCAATCGTCCGATGGAGGACCGGCCTTCCAACATGGGAACCAGGTTTTTTGTCACGGTGTATTCATGGGTTCGTCCCAAATACAGTTTCCCAGGTTCCAGTTTAAATCCTGTTTCAGGGATGGTGATGACCTTGTACGCCGGGGACTTTTTCATATCCAGAACTTCGTCGGTGTACACCAGGAGTTCATTGTGCAGTTTGAGGTTGTAGCTATTGGGGTTCAATTGTTGGGGATTGTACGGCTCAATGAGAATGTCCGTTCCCAGGCGTTTTTTAATTTCAAGTCCTGATAAGATCATCTGAAAACTCCTGTCCCATCGTAACGGATGAAGAGCGGGGTGTCAATTTTCTACTCTTGTTTTTTTAGAATTATCCTTTTTAATTTCTTACCACAGCAAGTGTTCGTGAATATACTTCATTACCCTTCACCCCACTTTGCGTCTTGGCGCCTTGGCGTGAAACCCTCTTGTTCCTGGTCCATCTTGGATACTTTAAATAGCGGCTCATCCTTAGTGCGACTTGACACTCCGGGGTGGGGAATTGAGAATGAACTCATGGATGAATCACTCGCCCGGCTTTGGCTGGAAACAAAAGCTGAAGTCTCCTTTTCCCGATCCTCGGGCCCTGGGGG
>CAZUXL010000071.1:0-14238 GCA_964624355.1 uncultured Spirochaetales bacterium | reverse complement strand
ACGAAGCCCACCAAAGCCAGTAAGGAAAGGCGGCTCACGGCAAAAAAAATATCCTCATCCCACCGCAAAAACAGGTCCGTAGGGGAGGATTGACTCAGGAGCATCCCCCTAGTTGGCGGCTAAAAGCTCTCCGTAAAGTTTTTCATAATTTATCGAGGTCTGTCCCCAATCGAACCGCCGGGAAAGGGCATTTTTTACCAAAATTTCCCGACTGTGGGGGGATGCTAGAGTTTCCAAACCCCGATCCAGGGCTTGAAGGAAGCTGGAAATCTGTAAACTACGAGAGGCTCCCCCAAACACAAACCCCGTTTTCCCCTCTTCCACCGTATCAGCCAGCCCCCCCCGCCCATGAACCAAGGGCAAACTGCCGTATCTCATGGCCAGAAGCTGGGATATTCCACAGGGTTCAAAATCGCTGGGCATGAGAAAAAGATCTGAAGCAGCAAAAAGTTCGGTGCTCAGAGCGGGATTAAACGCCCTGATAAACCTGGCATTGGGCCGTTCGCCCACGGGCAGGAGTTCTTTTTCCAAGTCCCCGGTTCCCAGAATCACTAAGTCCAAATCCCTTTCTAATAACCATTCCCAGACTTTTTTACCTTGGTAATCCTCCAGCAGTAAGGCTACTTTTTGCCCCGTGACCCGTGTTACCATGGCAACCAAGGGTCGTACAATCTTCGAATTGTCCTTACCCGGCCACTGGGATAAAATTTTACTTTTGTGGACGGCTTTGGCATCCAGGAAGTTTTGGAAAAGCCCTTCGGTAAACACTTCATCCCCCAGGGGGAGAATCAGCGGAGGTGTAAGATTCCTCGGGTCATGGAGATGATAATCCATCCCATTGAGCCACCCGTAAAATTCTCCCCGGTTACTTCGAATTGCCAAATCCTTTTCCAACCCTCTCCCCCCCACTAAGGCCGATGGGGAATCATCGGGCAGCAGAATTTCCCGGGCATAAGTCGGACTCACGGTGGTAACCCTATCGGCTTGGGTGATCCCCAGCCTGAGAAGGTTTAGGCACTGGGGGAATTTGGGATCTATTCCGCCTGACCAGGCTTTCACGGGAAGATTATTATAAAGTTCTGGCCACCAAGTTTCCACACCGGCCCCCAGAGAACCGGCAAAGGGCCTGACCCCTTGATAATCCATATTGTGAATGGTAAAGACGGTTTTCCAGGAAGGGACAATGTCTGCTTTTTGCACACCGTGGTTCCGCAGCCACATAAGGGGACCCAGGTGCCAATCGTGGCCATGAAGAATTTCCACGTCCTCCCAATGGGAATTCTGGGTGAGCAGGGCATAGACAGCGGTGGAAAAAAAGGCAAACCGACGGGCATCATCCTCGAAGGGGCCTCTTCCTAAGGACGCAGAGTCCACGTACACGCCGGAGTATTCCCCTGAGAAATAGGTAGCCCTTAAAAGGTAAACTTCCAAGGGCCCCAGGGGAACAAAGGAGAGGTGAACCATATGTTCCCCTCCTTCAAAATTCACAGTAAATGTGGAAACTTCCCGGGAAAAAGTCAAAGCTCCCGAGGGCAGGGACTCGTAATGGGGGATAATCACCCTCACCCGATGGCCCTTTTCCGCCAGGGTGCGGCCTAGGTCGGCGACCACATCCCCGAGACCCCCTACTTTAATCAGGCCGCGGCATTCCGCCGCAGCCATGACGATATCCATATTAACGTTTGGCTTTTCGAGTCGCCACGTCGAAGATCACGGCAGCGGCGAGGACCACACCCCGGATGATGTATTGCAGGGCCTGGTCTGTCCCCATAAGATTCATACCATTCATCAGGGACATGTAAACCAAGGCACCAATGATGGAGGCGCTGATCTTGCCCACGCCCCCAGCGGAGGACACCCCACCGATATAGGCCGCAGCGATGGCGTCCAATTCAAACAAAGTTCCCGCCTGGGGACTGGCAGCCTGGAGCCGGGAAGTGAACAGAATCCCCGACAGTCCCGCCAATAGTCCCATGGATCCGAAGACCACCAGGGTGATTTTACTCACAGAGATTCCTGACAGTTCCGCGGCTTCAGGATTCCCCCCCACGGCGTAAATATGACGCCCCAGAATGGTATTTTCTGAGAGGTACTGGTAAACGATCATCACCACCATCATGATGATGAAGGTCCAGGACAATCCATTATCACCGGCCATCACACTGGTGATGAGCACCAGAACCACGGTCAGGAAGATGGCCTTCACCATCCACAAGCCCAGGGAGAGGACCTCAAAACCATACTTCTCCCGGTTCTGCCGACTTCTCCAGTCATTGAAAAGAAGGAATATGATGGAAAGGATACCGATGAGCCATGTGAGTTTGTGAACCCCGGCGAAGATATCAATTCCGGCAAAAATATCCGGGATATACCCATTCCCCAAGGCGTTAAAAAAGTCGTTGGTGATGACGATGGTTCCAGTACTGGAGGTGACTAAAAGAAGGGCTCCCCGGAAGATCAACCATCCGGCCAATGAAGCCACGAAGGAAGGAATTCCCAGTTTTGCCACTAGAAGTCCGGTCGCCAAACCGCTCAAGGTCCCCACCAAAAGAGCAAAAGGGAGAACCACATAGACGGGCCAGCCCCAGCTTTCCAAACCGATAGCCGCCACGGCACCCACGAACCCCGCCAAGAAGCCCACGGAAAGGTCAATCTGCCGGATGACGATCACCAGGGTCATTCCCACGGCTAAAATAGCGATATACCCGGTCTGGTTCAAAAGGTTGGCGATATTTCCCGAGGAAATAAAAGCACCCTTGGTAAAGATGGTGAAGATCACCATGATGACCACTAAAGCAATATACATTCCGTAGTCCCGAATGTTTGCGCTCAGCATTTTTGTTAAATCTTTCGTATTCAAAGTACTCTCCTTTCCGGCTCTTAGCTGGTCGCCATGGCGATAATTCGTTCTTGTGTGGCTTGGGCAATGGGTAATTCTCCGGCGATTCTCCCGGAGGAAACCACGTAGATCCGGTCACTCATACCCAACACTTCCGGCAGTTCCGAGGAGATCATGATGATACTCATTCCTTCGGCTACTAACTGGTTCATGAGGGTATAAATCTCAAATTTTGCACCCACGTCGATTCCCCGGGTGGGTTCATCTAAAATCAGTACGTCGGGTTTCACAAAAAGCCACTTGGCGATGGACACCTTCTGCTGGTTTCCCCCGGAGAGGTTCACCACTTTTTGGTCCACGCTGGGGGTCTTTATGTTCAAGGCCTTTCGATATTCATTGGCGATTTTAATTTCTGCATTTTTATCCAAGATTCCATTATTGGATACTCCCTCCAGATTCGCCAGGGTTACATTCTGTTTCACGTCATCAATGAGGATGAGGCCATTTTTCTTCCGATCTTCCGAAGCGTAGGCCAGACCGGCGGCGATGGCTTGGCTGGGATTGCTAAGCCTTTGCAAAACCCCCTTGATCTTCACATCCCCTTGGAGATTATATTTAGCCGCATTGCCAAAAATACTCTTGGCCAGTTCGGTTCGCCCGGATCCCATAAGACCGGCAAAACCGATTATCTCCCCTTTTTTCAGGGTAAAATTAATATCTTTTAAGATGGTTCGTCCCAACGCAGGATCGTAGGCGGTAAGACCGATGGCTTCCAGGATCACTTCTTCGGTAGGTTTGATGGTGCGCTTGGGGAAAATATCCGTAATTTCCCGGCCTACCATGTTTTTAATCAGGGCGTTTTCGGTCACTTCCCCTTTTTTGGCATCCATGGTGCAGATGGTATTCCCGTCCCGCAGGACGGTGACCGTATCGGCGATCCGGATCACTTCCTTCAATTTATGGGAAATCATAATGCTGGTCACACCCTGCTCTTTCAAGGCCAGGATGAGGTCAAGAAGGTTATCGCAGTCATCTTCGTTCAAGGCGGCGGTGGGCTCGTCGAGAATGAGAAGTTTCACATCTTTTGACAGGGCTTTAGCGATTTCCACCAACTGCTGCTGCCCTACTCCCAGGTCTTTTACCTTGGTGTCCGGGGCAATTTTGAGTCTAACGGTGTTCAGCATTTCCTGGGACCGTTTGATGGTCTCGTTCCAGTCCACCTGAAAACCTTTGGTCTGTTCGTGGCCCAGGAGAATGTTTTCATAGACCGTCATTTCGGGAACCAGGGCCAATTCCTGATAAATTATGGAGATCCCTGTTTTTTCGCTTTCTGAGATTCCTTTGAATTTCTGGATCTTACCGTCGAAAAGGATATCTCCTTCGTAGGTACCAAAAGGATAAACACCGCTCAAGACCTTCATCAAGGTGGATTTACCCGCTCCATTTTCCCCCACGATACAATGAATCTCCCCCCGGGCAACCCTGAAACTCACATCTTTCAGTGCTTTAACCCCAGGAAAAGACTTGGAGATCCCTTTCATCTCCAGAATAGGAACGCTCATTTTTCTACCCCGCTTTCCATTAAAAAATAAGAAAAAAACCGGCCCCACCCTGCGGGCAAGACCGGCTGCTCAAGAATTACAGTCCTTTGAACTTATCAGCGGTGTAATAACCGGAGTTGATCACAGCCTGTCTCACGTTGTCCTTGGTCACCACCACGATGGCGGAAGGCTTGGCAGGAACTTCGATCTTACCGTTGTTGTAAGTCTTGGTTTTTGCAGGAACCTGGCCTTTGGCGAAGGCGATGGCAGCGGCGATGGCGTCGCTCACCAGGGTTCGTACATCTTTGAGCACAGTCATGGACTGACGGCCATCGATCACGTACTGGATTGAAGCCACTTCCGCATCCTGTCCTGTGATGTAGAACTTAGTCACGTCTTTATCTTTGGCAAAGGCATCAGCGATGGCCCGGGCAGTTCCATCGTTGGGAGCGGCGATAAATACTGTTCCCTTCTGGTCTTTACTGGCCACGGTGAGGTTGGCCTCGGCTTTGTTTTTAGCATCGGAGAACATCCAGTTGGTGGTGACCTGTCCGATAATATCAGCCAATTCTGCCCGAGTCAGGGTTGCTTTTTTGGAGAGTTCCACGGCCTTGGAGGAGTTGATGACCCGGAAGGTTCCATCGGCGATCTTGGGTTGAAGTGTGGACCAAGCGCCTTCCATAAAGATGAAGGCGTTGTTGTCGGAAGCAGCACCGGCATAGAGGTAAAGGTTGTTATTCTTACCGGTGGCCATGCTGGAAAGGTAAGTTCCCCAAGCAGCACCCACGGCAAAGGAGTCAAAAGTGACATAATAATCCACCGCAGCGGTGTTGGTGATCAAACGATCGTAGGAAATGACTTTTACACCGGCTTTTCGAGCCAAGTCAGCGGCAGCGGCGGCAGCGGCTCCGTCTTGAGGGCAGATAACCAAAACTTTGATTCCTTTGGTGATCAAAGCTTCCACGTTAGCCCTTTCCTTAGCAGAATCGCCCTGGCTGAACATAACTTCTGCAGAGATACCAGCGGTTTTCAGGGCAGCCTCAAATCGCCCCTGGTCTTGGAGCCAACGGGGTTCGTCTTTGGTGGGCAATACAATACCGACCTGAACCTGGGCAAACGCAGTTGTAGCAAACGCCATGAAGAACACGGCTGTCATAAACATCTTGGAAATGTGTTTCATTCATTTCCTCCTTTTTTGATTCCGATCCCCTAGGAGAACCGGGCAAGTTTCCCTGCTAAGTTCATTGTAATGGGGGAATTCGACCCCTGTCATGAGGAATCTTATGTCGACTTGCTTCACTTTCTGTGGAATATTTTAAATGTTTTTTAGGATTAGCACATTCCCACACAGGCTCCGTTAGAATAATCCAGGAACCAATTTGGAGGAAAAACTACCGGCGGATGTTCCGGTATACATCCTGGGTAGAATGATAACCACCCCGAATCACCGTATCATCCAGATTATCCATGGTTACCAACACGGGGGTGAGCCGGATAAAAGGAACCTGATAAGTTCCGTCGCTGATTTTCGAATCAGTTTCCACCACCTCACCCCGGGCCAGCATCATGGTAAAACCAGCGGCCTTGAGTGCCAATTCCTCCACGGATTTGTACACCGTGGAAAACTGGGTTCCCTCGGCGATCCGCTGACAGGCCGCCAAGTCCGCATCCTGTCCAGCCACTTTCACCCGGGAGGCCAAACGGCTTTCGGTGAGAACCTCAATCGCCGCCTCCGCAAGCATATCATTCCCCGCCAGAATCCCGTCGATTTGAGGATATTCCAAAATAAAATCCTCCAATTCCCCCCGAATTTCATCGCTGTCCCAGGTGGAAGGCCAGATTTCTTTCACCAGTTTTATCTGCCCCGATTGGATCAGGGGTGTCAGGGTACCGTAAAACCCTTCCCGGACTTGTTTGGCGTTGAAATCGCTTTTAGCCCCGTTGATGATCACATAATTCCCCATGGGAATGCGGCGGGTCAGGGATTCGGCCATGAGTTTTCCCACCTCCCGGTTATCAAAGGAAATATAAAGATCCACGTTTGCATTCAGAACTAACCGGTCATAACTCACCACGGGAATTCCCCGGGATCGGGCGGATTTCACCACATCACTGAGCATTTGGGCATCGTTGGGGACCACCACCAGCACATTGATCCCCCTATCCAGGAGGGATTGTATTTGCTTCACCTGAACCTGGGGATCCTGATCGGCGATTTCTGTAAAAACCGTGGCTCCCAAATCCGATGCTGCCCTTTGGAAATACTCCAGATCCCTTTTCCACCGTTCCACCACCAGGGAATCCAAAGAAAATCCAATTCTCACGGTTTCTTCCGGACCAGGAAGGGGTTTTTCTTGAGTACACCCCAAAGATAATCCCAGAAAAACCACCACCAAACTGGGAGCGGAGCAAAAACGAATCAGAACATTTTTAATCATGGGATCCTCCGTGGGTGGATGAGGAATATTCCGAAGGGGTCATCCCTGTCATCTTTTTAAAAAGCCGGGAAAAGTAATTTTGATCTTGGTATCCGCAGGACTGGCTCACCTGTTTCACAGAAGCACCGGGTTGTGATAAAAGTTTCCGTGCCTGGTCGATCCTCACCTCGATAAGGTATTCCAGAAACCCCTGGCCGGTCTCGGCAATAAATAATCGGGAGAGCCGACCGGGGGAAATCCCCAGCCGATCGGCCAAAACCTCCAGACTGAGGGTGGTGGAAAATTGTTCCCGAATGATATCCAGGGTCTGGGACACCAGGGGTGAATATTTTATGGGATTGGAAAAATGGGCTTCAATATAATCCAGCCGGGAATTCACCAGGGACAGCCAATTCGATGGAGAACCGGGAGCCTCCAGATCTCTAAAATCCAGGAGGGTATATACGGTCTCCGGGGTCATGAGACCTTGGCGAACCATCCGCCGGTAGAGGATACCTAAAAGGAAAATCCATCGGGAGCGAGCCCAAGTGGGAATAGAATCCTGCATTTTCCAAAGTGTCCCGTCCAAAAACAACTGTTCTTTAAGTGGCTTAATATCCCCCCCCAAGGCCTGATCTTGCAAACCTTCTTCCATCTGAAAATAAACCGAAGCCTGGAAACTCTCCTGGGGTGGTGCCCCTGGTTCGACCTGGGCTTCACACCAGGAAAGATGGGCATCTCCCCATTTTCGTGGAGATCCAAATCTGAAACGGGAAGCAATCGGGGTTAAGATTTCTTGAAGCTTGGTAATTTCTTGGGTACTTTGGGAGGGGTCCGTCAGGGGGATGATAAAGAGGCACCGGTGGCCCAACAAGGGGCCGGGGATGACGAGGGTTTTATACCTCAGAACTTGAACCAAATCTTTATAATTCTCCCTCACTGACGAAGGGGGGAATTCCACCATCCCTGCGATCATCCATTCGGTGGAGAGTTCCAGGGACCTGCAGAGTTTTCCTAAAGAGTCCTCCATATCCTCCCCATCCATGATCCCATAAGCCAGGGCTTTTCGCAGAAAATATCGGCTGTCAAATTCCTGTTCTTGGATCTCTATCTGCCTTTGGGACAGACTCAGGGCTGCCTCGACTTGGTCTGCGGCTCGCCGGATTGCCCTCACCACTTGTTCCCTCTGCAGGGGTTTTAGTAAATAATCCAGCACATTGAGGGAAACGGCTTCCCTGGCGATATCGAACCGTTCGTAGGCTGTGATAAGGATAAAAACAATGGTGCTGGAACGTTTTCTGATTTCCTTGATGGTTTCCAGACCCGAGAGACCGGGCATCATCACATCGATAAGGATGATTTCCGGCTTCGCATCATCCAACCGAACCAGGGCTTCTCGCCCCGTACTCGCGGTGGCTACCACTTCAAAATCCGCCCCCAGGTCTTTTTTAATGATGAGGCGAAGCCCTTCAACGATAGGCCGCTCATCATCCACCACCATAATTCTTCTCATGAATTGTGCGCTCCAAAGGGAATGAAAACCCGGATTTCAAAACCGCCGGTTTCAGGACTCTCTAGGGAAACTCGGCCAGCCCCTTCGGTGGCCAGTTTGATCCGGCGAATCACATTCCGAAGACCGATGCTGCTTTCCGGGAGCCCCGGACTCTCTAATTCCCCTAAAAGATTATCCCGCTGTTCCCGGGACATCCCTATCCCATTATCCTGAACACAAAGACACACCCCATCCTTCTGGTGAAGAACCGTAACCTGGACAACCCCGCCGGTCTCCCTATCCTGTAGTCCATGACTGATGGAATTCTCCACCAGGGGCTGGAGAATAAGGGCGGGTACCCGACAGTCCAACACTCCAGGATCCACATCCAGGGCAAAGACATACCGATCGCCAAATCTCAGTTCCATGAGTTTAAAAAATCTTTGAATGCACTCCACTTCCTCCTGGATTGGGACTAAACGGGAGGGATTTGTCAACACGTAGCGGATAAAGGCGCCCAGGTTTTCCAAAAAGTCCGCGGTGTGATCCGCATTTTCCGTCATGGCCAATTGGAATCCCGCTGAAAGGGTGTTGTAGAGAAAATGGGGATTGATCTGGGTTTGAAGAGCCAGGAGTTCCGCTTCTTTTAATTGATGGCTCATTTGAAGACTTTTCATCTCCTCCCCCAGGAGCTTTTTCTCTAAAGCGATCCGTTGGGACTGGTCGTTGAAAGCCTTACGGATGCTGTCTTGCATGGTCCAAAAGGCTTCCGTGGTGGTGCGGACTTCATCGCTGGAGGAGAGGATATCCTGCCGGGTTTCATAATCCCCCCGAGCCATTGCCCGGGCAGCCTGGGCCAACTGGTTCAAAGGATCGGTGATTTTATAGCTGTAGAGAACCAGGATAAGAAATCCTGTTAAAAAGGCGGAGAGAAGGAGAATGATATTAGTCGTCGTAACCATGGGTATGAGGGAATGGTAACGGGAGAAAATTTTAAGACTTAGGGATAAATAGATCTTTTGGATCTCTGTTAACAATCGGCGGATGCTCCCATGGTCCTGTTGGGCTTGATCGTAAGCCCGGGTGTATCCTGCCACATCCCGGCCCCGCTTCGCCTTTACTGAGACTTCTGTTTGCAAAAGATAATGATGAATAAGCCCTCGAATGGTTTTTTGAAGTAATCCAATTTCATTGTCATACGCCTGGGGATTTAACCCCTGGGAAAGCTCTTCCAGGCGGGTGGAATCCTTGATATAGAACCTCAGGGAGTCGGAGCTTTTAGTGCGAATGTACTCAGTGAGGGAATTTTGTGTCCGGTTCAGGGTGGATTCCAAGTCCTCCATCACCAGGTTGTTCCGAAAAAGATCCTCCACGGAACCGGTGAGTTGGGAGGTAGTGTGATTTGAAAAAAAAGTAGCGGAGATAAGAACCAGGAGTATGAGGGTGGAAAAGGCAATTATTTTCCCCCGCAGAGTGTGAAGGATCAAAGCTTCAGCTCCTTTCCCTTGGTGATGCGGAAGCCGATTTCTCTCGGAGGTGAAGGGGGATTTCCATTGGTCCTACGGCGGAATTCCTGGATAACTTCCTCTCCGATCCGCCGGGAATCCCGTTGAATACTGGCGAGAATCACCCCTTTTGAGAGGTATCGACGGATAGATTCGGTTTCATCCGCCCCCACAATGAGTACTTTTCCCACGAGATTTCGATCCACCACCACCTGAGCCGCCCCTTCCGTATCGAAGGCTGTGGAACAGATCAAAGCATTTATTCCCTGGTTTTTTTCCAAGAGGGTGGCCGCTGCTTCTTCACCGGAAAACGGCCCAGAGGGGGGGCGGGATAGAAAGGAGATTTTCGCTTTACCATAAACCGCCACCGCCGATGCAACACCTCGGTAAAAAGGATCGAGTTGAGAGCTGCCGTTTTCCGTAGCAGCCAAAAGAACCCCAATCCGGGCATTATTCCCCAATGTCCCGGCTACCACTTTCCCAGCCTCAAATCCCTGTTGGAGTGAACTGGAACCGATGTAACCTCCGGCGTAGTCCTTGGGGCGATCCATGCCCACAGTCACCAAAACAACCCCCGCCTGGACAGCTTTTTCTCGAAACTCCCCGGCGTTGGCACCCCGGGGAATGTAAACCACCACCCCATCAACCCCACTGCGGAGACATACCTCGAAATAAAAACTAGCGTCCTGTTCAAAAGAACCAGAGTACCGGAAAACCTGAACCACCCCATCGGCTTCCGGGGCAGACCCTTCGATTCCTTGGATCAGATCTCGAAAAAAAGAGTCCTCCACATCGGGAATGATGAGGCCGATATGATAACGACTGGGTTCTCTGACAAGGATTTTATCCATTTTCCCGAGACTCAACTCTTGTCGGATATCTTCCATAAACCGAAAATTTAAAACCCCGGCAGCGAGGAAAATGAGACCAGAAATGAGGGTGAGAATAATTATGGATTTACGAAACACGAGCTTATTATATCATGATTCGAAAGTTTTTTACTTTTCACACCCCTTAGCATAAAGCCAACGATATGAAATTACAAAACAAATTCCTTCTTTTAATAGATGTACAGCAATCCTTTTTCAGGGGCCTTAGGCACTTACCCTCTATTCCAGAGTCCCATCCAACTTATGAACACAGAAGGAACCTACTTTCCCAGGGCTGAAGAAGTCCCAAATATTTCCCATGCGCTACGTGAGGCCTTTGGGATTGAAAAGGAGATCGGGCCTGTCCGTGAGTGTGCAAGTTGGAGAATTAAAACCAGGGGGCATCCAATTGGATCATAGTCAACTCGCCTTTACCCCCCCCTAAATACGAAGGAGATCAGCCAGCGCCCCTGCATTGGTCACATCGGTAAATCCTTGGGCTTCTAAAAGAGCCTTAGCTTGGGCTGACCGTGCGCCCGAAGCGCAATACACCACCAGGGGCTGGGATTTTTGCCCCAGAGCTTTTAGACTTTTTGCCAGGGCATCCAAGGGAATGTTCTGGGCACCTGGATGAGCACCCGCTTTGAACTCGGATTTACTACGCACATCAATGACTTTGGCCCCCTGAGCTAACTTTTCTTTAAGCAAAGCCATCTTTTTTCCCGAGAATTTTTTTCCCAAGAACTGCAGACCGATCAAACCTGCCACTACGGCGAGAAACACAAAAAACATGGGATTCATAACTACCTCTTTATACCTTTTACTCGAATTTGGGCTTCGTCCAGTCCCAGCAGCCTGCAATCTTTAGAAAAACCTGCCGGAGGCACCCCCAACCCCTGAATGAGTCGGGTCCAGAAATTTACCTGGGCGGCCGTTGTGGCAATGATGACGAAACCTTTTTCGTCAAAATACCGTTTCAGATCCGCCACAACCTCCGGCCTATATTCCACCGGGGTCAAACAGGAGCCTTCCACATAAGCTAAGGCAGACTTTTCCTTTTCTGTAAAACTATTCAGCGCCAGCCACCCTTCATAGGTTTGTAAACTCAAGATTTCTTCTTCTGTTATTCCCATTTTTCCATAATCCCGGGCATTCATATCAATACAGAAGGCACAGGACACCCGGAAAGAGACTAAAAGCCGGATAAGACCCAAAAGCCGCTGAGGCACTTCAGGTACATCATGGGCCACGAGGGCTTCCAATAAACCAGACCCCCAGAATGACTTGGGATACCAAAGAAGGATTCGCTGGGCTACCAGGGTCTTACCTAAAGCCCTCTCCACCAGGGAAAGAAAAAACCGGGATAGAAATCGCCCCTTCTGGGGCGGTTCCAGAAAACCGGTCATTTTTTTAGTTTTTCGGTTTTGATCGTAGTGATACCGAAGGGAAGATACACTGGACAGGTTCCCACCAAGGCGGTTCCCAGGGGAAGTAAACCAATCAACCCCACCCACCACAAACCTGTGGAAATATTAAGAACCCCAAAAACTCCCAGGGCGACAGCCAAGACCACACGAATCACCTTATCGATTATGCCCACGTTCTGATACATATTGACTCCTCCTTTAACCTAAGTTAAAGGTATTCAATTACGGCCTTGCGGTCTGTGACAAAAGGCACATTCAATTACCCCGGGATTCCAATCCTAGTAGACCCACTGCATCTAACACTTTAATCACCCCCCTCTGGGTTTCCACCCAGCCTTGGCGCTCGAAGTCCTTGAGAATGCGGGTGATAACTTCCCGGGTGGTTCCCAATTGTGAGGCAATCTCCTGGTGGGTGAGATCCAGATGATCCTTTTTGCCCCGATCTAGGATGAGAGTCGCTAACCTTTGGTCTATTTTTCTAAAGGCAATCTCTTCCACCAGGGTGACCACTGAAGACAAACGATTCCCGTATTGCCCCAAAATCATCCGTCGCCACGAGGGGCATCGCTCCATAAAAAGTTCATGAACGAAAGCAGGTATAAACAGGATTTGGGAGGCCTCTTCGGTTTCCGCCATGGCTGGGAACACCCCCTGATTCACCGAACAAACCCCGGAGAGCAGGCAGCTCTCCCCCTTTTCGATTCGGTACAAAGTGATCTGCCGACCGTTCTCCGACACTTTGTAAACCCTGATAGCCCCCGAAAGGACGAAAGGAATACCGGAGCAGGCACCGCCCTCGGTTAAAAGCACTTTTCCCGAGGGAACGGAGACGGAGGATAAATTCTTAAGTTCGGAAACAAGGAGAGGGTCATTCTTATCCAAAGCACTAAAAATATCCCAAATAGTGGGCATGAGGCACTTCCTTATTATCCCAGATTCCCATGGTTGGGTCACTTCAGTAAACCCCTGGGGCTCTGGTCAAAGAGCCTTTAAGCTGGTAAGTTGCCCCCCATGGCAAAACATCTGGCTGGGGGCAAGCTCACCCGCAGTCACACAACACTTATTGACGCCGCAGTCCCCGTGGTGGAATTTCTTCAGAATCGGCCTGAGGTCTCAAAAATATCCCTAGGTCTTATAAAAGTCATTGGTAAGGGGCCCCAGAACATTAAGTTTCACACCCTTACTGGGGGATGGAAACTGGTTATCCGTGGGAACATTAGCATTCAAGAAATTGTGGTCTATACCAATTCCCCTGAGAGCACCCGGGAAGCCGTGATTAGCAATCAGTAAGGATTAGTCCGAAGACCATATTTGGTGAAGACATCGGAAAGAGCGTTTTGTATGATGAAGTATTCCCTCTTATGATTCTGATCATGCTTAATGACGTATTTTTGAATATCAGCCACTATAGGATCGGAACTGGGCATTTCTTTCCACCGGAGGGTTAGAATCATTTCATAAGGATATAAAATTCCTTCCGGTATGAATTCCTGAGTCCCATTTACGATTCCCAAAAAGTAAACGGAGTTTCCATCCATCTTTATTTCCCGAGAGTGGGGTTTTAAGTGAACAGTATCCAGCCCGTATTTTGTGGGAAAAAGTAAATTATTAAAGGCATAGGTACCCGATGGAAGACTGTCAAAAACTATGAACCCATCGGACCGGGCCTTCCCCTGAAAGATCTTCCCGGACAGGCAATCCACCAGATCAGCAGAACCAAAAACCCCCAGTAGACCTTCACCTTCTATTCTAAATTGTACCACAGCCAGGGAACCTTCATATCGAAGGTCCTGCATATTATAAATAGGGACATATGTCATACACCCGTATAAAATAAATGAAAGTGCTGGGATCATTAAATTTTTCATACAACCTACTTTTTCCAATTGTACCCATGGGATTTATTAGTTCAAGGGTTCCGATAATTAACAGTGTCCAGAACCTTTGAGTTCATTTTTAGATAAAAGCCCATGAAATCATCTAGGCAACTTAAATATTAAACTTTAGGTTGCCCAAATTACCTCCATAATCCAGAAATTATGTCAATTTTGAATTAATGTTTTGAAATCCTAAATCGTAATTATCATGTTTATATAGAGATAACAAAACACAAAGATTCTGGACACTCGTCATTTTTTGATCCTAAAC
>CAZUXL010000070.1:0-18684 GCA_964624355.1 uncultured Spirochaetales bacterium | reverse complement strand
CTAATTTCTGGATGGCTTAGGAAACTCAAGGATTCTGGACACTGGCTAAAGATTTAGAACGAACTCCTATTAGATTTCCCTACTCTTCCCCCAATCCCGACTAATTTGCTATACTACACCCATGAGTATAAGACAAACCCTCGACCTGATTCTTGAAAAACGACTCCTCGTGCTTGATGGCGCCATGGGAACCATGATCCAAAGTTTTGGTTTACAAGAAGCCGATTTCAAGGGCGAGAGGTTCAAAAACCACCCGGTCTTACTCCGGGGGAATAACGATCTTCTATCCATCACCAGGCCAGACATCATTCAAAAGATCCACGAAGACTACCTGTCGGCGGGGGCTGATCTAATAGAAACCAATACCTTCAACTCCACCTCCGTTTCCTTGGCTGACTATAAAATGGAAGAGCTGGCCTACGAATTAAACAAGGCTGGGGCAATTTTAGCTAAAAAAGCCTGTGCTAAATATTCCACCCCCTTGAAACCCCGGTTTGTGGTGGGTGTCCTGGGTCCCACATCTAAAACTGCCAGCATTTCCCCGGATGTGAACAATCCCGGCTTCCGGGCTGTGAGTTTTGAGGATCTCCGAGTGGCCTACCGCACCGCTTTAAAAGGCCTGCTGGACGGGGGGGCTGACCTCATCATGGTCGAAACCGTTTTTGACACTTTGAACGCCAAAGCAGCACTTTTTGCCATTTCCGAAGAACTGGAAGAGAGAAAAATAGACGTTCCTTTGATGATTTCCGGCACCATCACCGATGCCTCGGGGCGCACTCTTTCGGGTCAAACTGTGGAAGCCTTCTGGACTTCCATTAACCATTCAAAACCCTGGTCTGTGGGTTTTAACTGCGCCCTGGGAGCGGACCAACTTAAAGCTTACGTGGCCGAGCTTTCCCACCTGGCGGATTGCTGGATCTCCAGCCATCCCAATGCCGGACTTCCCAACCAATTTGGGGAATACGATCAAAGTCCCCAGGAAATGGCCGAGCTCACCGCCCCCTTCACCGCCGACGGATTGGTAAATATTCTGGGAGGTTGCTGCGGCACCACCCCCGCCCATATCAAAGCCATCAGCTTTCAAGCGGCCCACGATCAGCCACGGAAAAAAAATGTCCCCGACGGGATTACCCGGTACAGCGGTTTGGAAGTCCTTAAAGTAAATAGTCTCACGGGATTCGTAAACATTGGAGAAAGAACCAACGTCGCCGGTTCCCGGAAATTTCTACGCTTAGTTCAAGATAATCTCTACGACCAAGCTTTGGAAATCGCCCGGGACATGGCCGACGGGGGGGCTCAGATGATCGATGTCTGTATGGACGACGCCATGCTCGAGTCCCGCACGGCTATGGTGAATTTCTTAAATATGGCCCAGTCCGATCCGGAGATTGCCCGTTTACCCTTTGTCATTGATTCCTCAAAATGGGAAGTGATCGAGGCCGGCCTGCGGTGTGTCCAAGGGAAGTGTGTGGTAAATTCCATTTCCCTAAAAGAAGGACCTGCAGCCTTTTTGGAAAAAGCTCGACTCCTGCGGCGCTACGGGGCCGGGGTCATCGTCATGCTCTTCGACGAAACGGGCCAGGCGGATACATTTGAACGAAAAATTGACATTGCAAAAAAATCATACGACCTCTTGGTCCAGGAGGCGGACTTCCCTCCCCAGGATATAATATTTGACCCCAATGTTCTGGCCATTGCCACGGGGATTGAAGAACACAACACCTACGGGGTTGCGTACATAGGCGCCTGCCGATGGATCAAGGAAAACCTCCCCGGCGCCCATATTTCCGGGGGGATTTCCAATCTTTCCTTTTCCTTCCGGGGGAATGATGTGGTCCGGGAAGCCATGCACTCCGCTTTTCTTTACCACGCTATTCAAGCAGGACTGGACATGGGAATTGTGAATCCCACCCAGCTCACGGTTTACGATGAAGTCCCTCCTGAACTCCTGGTTTTAGTGGAAGACGTGATCCTAAACCGGAATCCCGAGGCCACAGAAATGCTCCTGGAATTCGCAGAAAGCGTGAAAGATCAGGCCGCCGGCCCTCAAAATCCTAATTTAAAAAATGCTTGGCGGGAACTTCCTGTGGAAGAACGGCTGAAACACGCGTTGGTAAAGGGAATTGAAAATTATATTGATCAGGATGTGGAAGAAATCCGTCACCGGTACGCCGCCAGTCTCCAGGTCATTGAAGGGCCCCTCATGGACGGAATGAACGTGGTGGGGGATCTCTTCGGAGCGGGGAAAATGTTTCTTCCCCAAGTCATCAAATCCGCACGGGTGATGAAAAAAGCCGTAGCCTACCTCACCCCTTTTATTGATGCGGAAAAAGCCAAGTCCGGGAACCTGAAAGGGGCTGGAAAAGTCCTCGTGGCCACGGTGAAAGGGGACGTTCACGATATCGGCAAAAACATAGTCGGCGTGGTCCTCGGATGCAACGGCTATGAAGTCACGGATCTGGGGGTCATGGTTTCTGCAGAGGAAATCCTTTCCCAAGCTAAGAAAATGGGGGCAGATATCATCGGCCTTTCTGGACTCATTACCCCCAGTTTGGAAGAAATGGCCCACGTAGCTCGGGAAATGAAAAAAGCCGGTTTTACCCTCCCCCTCATCTTGGGAGGAGCCACCACCAGTAAAATCCATACAGCAGTGAAAATTGCCCCTGAATACGATCACGGTGTGGTATACGTGAAGGATGCCAGTAAAGCGGTGGGAGTGGTCCGGGCGTTATTGAATCCCCAGGACAAACCGGGTTTTCTAACCCAAACAGCCCTGGAATACAAAGAAGCCATAGAACTCCACGAGAGGGTAAAAAAGCGCACGGAGCTTATAAACCTGGCTCAAGCCCGGAGCAATCCTTTCACCACCGATTGGACCAAATCCCCCATTACAAAACCCCTCAAACCCGGTATCACCCTCTGGCAGGACTACGACTTAGGGCGCCTTCGGGACTTCATCGATTGGGCTTACTTTTTCTACTCCTGGGACCTGGGGCACATGGGCCGAGAAAAAATCTTTGCCGATCCCCAAAAAGGAGAGGAGGCAAAATTACTTTATAATGATGCCCAGGTACTTCTTGACCGGATCGTGAACGAAAAACTCCTCACCGCCAAGGGCATTGTGGGACTCTTTCCCGCCAATTCCCGGGGGGACGACATCATTCTTTGGGACTCGGAAGAGAAAAAAAACATCATCGGAACCTTCCCCACCCTACGAAACCAGGAAAAGAAAAAAGCTGGAGGCTCCAATCCCGCCCTCAGTGACTTTATCGCCCCGGAAGACTCCGGAAGAACCGACTGGATTGGGGCTTTTGCCGTCACCACGGGTTTCGGAAGCGGAGCATTAGAAGAGGAATACAAAGCCAAAGGGGATGACTACTCCGCCATTTTATCCAAAGTGCTGGCCGATCGTTTAGCCGAGGCCTTCGCTGAGGAACTCCATGAAAAGGTGAGAAAGGAACTTTGGGGCTATGCCCCCCAAGAAAAACTCTCGGTGGACGATCTCATAGGTGTAAAATACCGGGGAATAAGACCAGCCTTCGGTTACCCCGCCTGCCCGGACCACAGCGACAAACGAATCCTCTATAAAATTCTAAATGTGGAACAAAATCTTGGTCTGACCCTCTCGGACAGCGCCATGATGATCCCCCCCGCCAGCGTCTCTGGCCTCTACTTTGCCCATCCCCTTTCCTACTATTTCGGGATAGGTACCATCACTAAAGAACAAGTGGAGGACTTTGCCCGGAGGAAGGGTGTGCCCATTTCTGAAGCTGAGAGGCAATTACGACATCATATGGGGTATTAAATACTTTTATTTTATTATCTTTTGCTTTAAACTGTTTCCATGGCAAATGTGGAAGGAAGGAGCGACAACTCCAAAAAGACTCTGAGAATTTTACTGGTGGATGATGAGCCGACTATTGAGAGACTTTTTCAACAGCGGTTTAAAAAGGATTTGGAAGCCGGACTTTTCTCCTTAATATTTGCTAAATCAGGATTTCAGGCCATGGATTTAGTCAGGAAGGAAGGAACCAAACTGGATCTTATTTTGACTGATGTAAATATGCCGGAGATGAGTGGCATCGAGCTTATAAAAAACCTCAGAAAGGAAGGGTTCATCCTTCCCGTTTACCTTTTCAGCGCCTACGATGAGGAGACTTTAATTCAAAAATCCCGGGGGGTAATTCCCTCCGGGTATCTTCAAAAACCCTTGGATTTTGAAAAGATAAGAGAGATCTTTATTTCCCCCCTCCATACTTGACTCCCGCAAACCCAAAGCCCATAGTCTATTTCATGGAAAATTTGAAAATATGGGTATCAAGACTCGCCCTCCCCCTCTTTATACTCACGCTAGTGGCCGTAACCATCTATTTCCACCAAGAAATTTGGTACGTATTTGACAATCGGGACCACCTGAGGACCTTGATCCGAGAGGCAGGATTTTGGGGTCCCTTGATTTTTATTGGGCTTCAGATCCTCCAAGTAGTGGTGGCCGTTATCCCCGGGGAATTCACCCAATTAGCCGGAGGATGGATTTACGGGACGGTTCTGGGGACCATTTACTCCCTCATTGGAATCACCATAGGCTCAATTTTTAATTTTTATATCGCCCGGATCCTCGGGGTAAACTTTGTGGCTGCTGTGGCGGGAAAAAAGAACCTGGAAAAATTTGAAGGCTTTATTAACACCCCCCGGATGATAGAAATTTTCTTCCTGCTTTTCCTTATTCCGGGGATGCTCAAGGACGCCCTGACCTATATCGCCGGGCTCTCCCGGATGAAACTTTGGGGATTTCTCATGATTTCTACTCTTGGCCGATTCCCCGCCTTGGCGGTTTCCAGCTACATGGGCGAGAGCTTTGGGAGTGGAAATTGGATAGCCCTGACGGTCGTGGGGATCACAGCCGCCCTTTTGTTTGGTTTGGGATGGATTTTTCGAGAAAAAGTCACCTTACTTCTGGGAAAAATGGTTAAATCCGACTAATTTGGTTATATTTTCAAATTTCCTGGACCCCCGTTAATTTTTTCTTATTATATTTAGGTATGATTAAAAAAATCTGGGCAGTAATTCTTTTTCTGGGGATTATTGTACTTTCTGCCTGTGGTGAAAATAAGGAGACGGCAATGGAACTATGGAATGATTATCCAGTCTATCCTGAAGGATACCAGCCGGAAGTGAAGTTTCACCTGAGTGATGGGGAATGGAAGTCCCGTCTATCCCCCCTCCAGTTTGGTGTTTTACGGAGTCAGAAAACCGAGGCGGCCTGTTCCGGGGACTTCTGGGATGAACACGGGACGGGAACATACTACAGTGCAGCTACGGGACAGCCCCTTTTTGAATCCAAGGAAAAGTTTGACTCCGGAACCGGTTGGCCGAGCTTTTTTCAACCGGTGAATAAAGAAGCCCTCATCCTTCGGTGGGACCTTTCCTATGGAATGAAAAGGATTGAGGTTTTAGACTCCTCCTCGGGAAGTCATCTCGGCCACGTCTTCGATGATGTGGGGAATAAAAAACTCAGGTTTTGCATCAATTCCGCATCTCTTATTTTTGTTCCCTCCGGAGAAAACCCTCCCCCCTTGGTACTCTCCTACGCTGCTTCCATAGGGCAACGATAACGAAACTTATAATCACTAGCAGACCCCAGGAAGAGATTTTCCCCAAGGAAACCAGGCTCCAGCGGCTGGTTTGATCGGGATATTGCCAGGCACCAAAAAAAGTGGCTATATTTTCTGCCAACCATATAAAAAATCCAATAAGCACAAAAGCCAGCACCAAGGGCATGCGATAGGTTTGGGAACGGGGGATGAAATAGACCCAAGTTCGCCCATAAACCAGAAGTACGATTCCCAATAAAACCCAGCGGATATCCCAAAACCAGTGGTTGGTAAAAAAATTGAGGTAGATCATCCCACAGACGGTGATTCCCATCCACGGCGCCGGCATGGGATCAAATCTCAGTTTCAGATGGCGCCAGGAAGCCATGATATAACTGCCCACCGCAGCATACATGAAACCCGAGTACAGGGGCACGGTTCCCAATTTAAAAAAACCCGGTTCGGGATAAACCCAGCTATTCACTGCGGGATGGGTTTTAAAGACCTCCAGGGCTAATCCCACCAGATGAAATATAAATATGATCCACATTTCTTCCGGGGTTTCCAGTTTCGAAACCACCAGTAAAACCTGTAACCCCAAGGCAGCGAGAAAAAGAAAATCGTACCGGGGGAAATCCCCCAAGGGCAGCTTCTGACTTAGAAAAAGTAGAAAAAGAAAACTTCCGGCGAAAAGACAGGAGAGCGCTTCCTTCATCCCAAAGTAAAAAAAATCCAGCCCCATATTCCCCCAAAAATTCTTAGTTTCCATCATCCGTTTCCAACATTTCGTCTCTCCAACAGACTTTTTAGAGCCCCGTATGCTCCGTTATAGCCCCCAATGGAATGAAGTTTTATAATGTTCTCCACTTGCATTCTCAGGAGATCCGGTTCCCTGATCATCAAGTCCAAAACCTGAAAAGCCTGCCCCGGATGTTCGAACTCCAGGGTTCCATCCCCCAGTTCCCCTCCCCTGAGGGCGTTCCACTGCTCTTGCTCCTCAGCTCTTTTAATGAAAAGTTTTGGCACAGGATAAAAGGCCAATTCCGAGGGATTGGTGATCATCAACTCCGAGGCCCTCATAAGCAAATTTGTGGTATAAACCGCCGCAAACAAATCTTGATGAACAAAAACGTGGATGCCGAAAAGCTGCTGCCTCAAAGCCAGGGCGCAGGCTTTTTGGGTTTCAGGCCAATCTCCTTCATGGAAAATGGCAGCTTCCTTCAATTGGGGAAAAAGGCCCTTTGCGGTTTCCCAAAGGGAATACTGATCACCAAAATTAAGATAGAGATTCACCTGACCTGAAAGGGCTTTGGGAATGATGCGGGATAGAATTCCAATCAGAATTTCCCCCGAAGTCCCATCCTCGCCCAAGACGATGAAAATACGAAGGGGTTCCCGGGCTTGGATCCGTTTCATGCGAATGAGACAATCCTTAGGAATATTAGATACTATTTCATGATCAATGAAGTGTCCCACACAGGCAATTTGATCCGGGGGTATGGGATTGAGCACCGGCCTGCGGGGATCCATGAAATGCAAAAACCTATAACCGTAATAAGCCGAGGGACTTTGAACCAGATGAAGGCTTCCTTGGGCGAGGTGTTTTCCTTGGGGCCAATTCCCTGGAAGCAGATTGGCAACCCGGATCAATCCGGCGTGAATCGCGGCCTGTGTGGCCCACACATGGGCGCCGAAAAAAGGAATATCCACGGGCAAGGAGACAATGGGAGCAGCAAACAATTCAGAGAGTTTTTGGTCCATAGAGTTACAATTCAAAGTCTTCAACCCATGGTAGTTATAATTTTCCCAATATAATTTGCGAAAAAGCTTATACTTTTCACTGAGCCTCTGACCAAGGGCGTGCAAACTATTTAATTTATGGATAACTTTCCCCCCCAAGGTTTCCGAAAATCTCCCCAGATCCAACCAATAAGGTGTATATCCCTCAAAGGCCGCTACGGAAGCCACGGCCATTCCCCTGCGATAGGCGGCGTAGCCTGGACCTACGACACCTATGATCACGGCTTTTCCTGGATCGAACGAAAGCCCTTTTCCCTGAATCAGGGTTTGAACGCCCCAAAATGGCCCCAGGGTTGAGTTAAGCTCTCCGTGAAGTTCCACCTGTTCAGACTTACCGAATTCTTTCTCATAGAGAGTCTTGCGGGCCAAGGCTTTTTTTTGTACATCCCTGGGAATGGCATTGTCAAAAATATGCCGACTGAGGTCCTTCAATCATCCACCTTCAGGTTTCTGGTTTTTGCAATCTGGGCAAAAAGGTGGCCTGAGGGTCTGATGGTTCTGGTCTGGGTCTCAAAATCCGTATGAACCAGACCAAACCTGGCGGATTCACCTTCAGCCCATTCAAAATTATCCAGAAGAGTCCAATGGTAGTACCTCTCCACAGGTACACCCTCGTCTCGAATTTGGGCAATCACGTTTAAATGGTCCACTAAAAATTGTGATCGAAACCGATCTGAGGAATCCGCTGTGCCATTTTCCGTAATCCAGAGGGGAAGTTTATATTTTTTCCAAAGTTGGCGGCACAGGACACCCAGTCCCTCGGGGTGAATTTCCCAGCCCAAGTCATTTTTTGGAAATTCCCCATGGGTGTAAGAGAGTCCCAGAACAGGCAAGGCAGAAAGTTTTCCCCGAATCATATCCCGGGAATAATAATTCACCCCGATAAAATCACAAAAAGTACCCTTTCCCCAGGGATGACCGGAACCGAGGGGAAAAACCAAATGTCCCTTGGTCATGCCCTCAAGAAAAATCCCTTGGAAAATTTGTTTGTGAATTTTAGCACTTAAATGAGCCAAGGAGCCCTTATCACCTTGAAAAATTCTCAGATGATGGGCAGCCCCGACCATGGTTTTCCCCGGCCAGTTTTTTTCCTTTCTTATCCTATGGATGGTTTGGTAACAGTGGATATGGGCATTGATGAAATTTTTGGCCCCTTTTAGTACTAAGTCCCCCCGGTCTTTCAGCCCTGGAGGCCATTCCCCGTACTGATAACCTTTCACCAAGTAAACGTTGGGCTCATTGATGGTAATCCAGTCGCTCACCAAATCCCCCAAGTGCCGGAGGACCACATCGGTAAACCGGTCAAACCAAAGGGGAGCTGAGGGATTGAGCCAACCTGATTGATCTTCCATCCAAAGTGGGTTGGAAAAATGATGTAGGGTCACCAAAGGGCGGATTCCCGCTGCGACCAAGGCCTTCAGTTCTCCCCTATAGTGCTCCAGCACTTCAAAATCCCAGTGGCATTCTTGGGGTTCAATCCTAGCCCAGTCCAACCCCATTCTATAAGTCTGACACCCTAAATCCTTCTGGAGTTGAATATCCTCATCCACCCGATTCCAGTGGTCGCAGGCTCGGCGGCTAGAGGTTCCATCTTTAATATTCCCAGGAGTGGTGGACCACCGATCCCAAGAGCTCGGGACCACACCTCCTTCGATTTGCGTGGCGGCGGTGGCGGTTCCAAAAAGAAATTCGGGGGGGAAATGCCGTGTTATCATCCCTGCCCCCCAGCCTTTAAACTATTTAATATCCGGGTTTCATTGTACCGGGAAAAGATAATCCACCCCGCACCCAAAAAAAGAAAAGCCGCCAAAGCAGTCAGTCGGACGCCCCAGCTCTGTTCCTGGGTCGCCCCTAGGAGAAGGAGTGAAGGGAACATTAGGCCCCCGATGCTCTGCCCCATCTTTTGCATGAAGGTCCGGGCACCAAAAAACATCGCTGCCCTCCGATTGCCCGTGTCCAAAGCGTCGGCTTCAGAAATATCCGCCACGATGGCATTGGGGAGAATGGCAAAAATTGACAGGGGCAGGGAGAGAACGATCACCACGAGCCAGGCTTGAAGCTCCGGGGAAATCGGCATCCATCCCAGGAAAAAGGCTAAGACATAGACCAGCATAAACAGGGGAAAGGCCACCATGAGCATGATTTTTTTCCCGAATTTCTGGGCGAGAAAATTCACAGGAAGATAGAAAGCAAAGGAAAGTAAAAAAAGCACCATCTGCATGGTCGATGCAAATTCCTTAGGTAGTTTTAGGAGAATGGTTACATAGTAAACTAACCCCGTCCATGCCACGGTGAGGGCGACAAAGTAAGCCAAGTCCGAAAGGGTAAACTTTAAAAAATCCCTATTTTTAAAACAGCTTTTTAAAGACTCCATGATCGGTTCATCCACAATTTCTGGGTGTCCGTACTTTTTCTCATTGATAAAAATCACTGGGAACAGCATGAAAATGAAGCCGATGAGGGCAAATCCCCCCACTGTGTATTGGAAGGCTTGGACCGAAGGAATACCCAGGGTTTCCAATGCACTTTGAATCCCATAAACCTGGGTTCCCACCATGGTACCCAAGGCCCAGGTTATGGAAATGAGGGTGGAAAGAAAAAGTCTTTCCCGGGGATTTCGCCCCAGTTCGCTCACCCAGGAAAAATAGGGGGTCACGTACATGGTCATAAACCAGTAATAGACGATGACCGTGGCAAAAACCCAGACGGCGTTCAAAGAACTTTCCATCGGCGTCAGGGGGAGGAAAATCAAAGCCGAAAGAAGAGCAAATGGAGCCACCGCATAGGTCATAAAACTTTTTCGCTTGCCCAGCCTAGACTTAGACCGGTCTGAAAGACCCGCCACCAAGGGATCGGTCACCGCATCAAACATTCGCCCAAAGGCAAAGGCCAAACCAATGATGGTAAGAACCCCTAAAATGGCCCCTTGAAAAATAAAGGAGGGAAACAAAGGCTGGGCTCCCGTTTCCGGGGGAAGATAAAAATAAACCAGAAGGTTCCCCGGGGCGTAACTGGCCAAAGCCCAGCCGAATTGCCCCAGGGCATACATAATCTTTTTCCAAAGGGGAAGTTTTTCAGGTTGATGCATTTTTTACCTCATTTTTTTTGATTATATCATTGAATTTCAGGGATTAAACCCCAGGCGTCTATGACTTTTGTGTGACCTTCGGGAGAAAACGAGACCAGGGAAGGGGTTGTACATAGAGTTTTCAACTTTTCCCTGTCTTCTTTTGTCCAGGTCCCCGCGGGATCGGAGGAATACACCAGCCCCCCTAAGGCTAGATTCACCCGCAAAAGTTTCTCTTGCTGAAGGGGAGTTAGTTTATGATTTTTTTTCCGAAGAATGAATACATCCGGATCGTTGACCCATCCCCGGCCGGACAACTGACGCCTAAAAAGAGTGTTTTCCAAGGCCTGGGCGGTGGAAACCCTTTCTGGAAACCGAACCAGGGACTTTAGCCTCCAATCTTCCCATTCCAACCCCACATCCGGGCCGATGCGGCAATAATCCACCCTTCCAAAACCCGCACCTAAGGGAAGGCCGCAAGCTAAAATGGATTTATCCGGCCAACAGGTCCTTAA
This sequence comes from uncultured Spirochaetales bacterium, assembly GCA_964624355.1. GTDB lineage: Bacteria > Spirochaetota > Spirochaetia > JABEVK01 > JABEVK01 > CAZUXL01. The sequence continues at coordinate 7,708 of CAZUXL010000070.1, read as the reverse complement.
AAAATCCAACGCCCTCGTCATTTGCTCTCCCTTGGATTCAGGCCCAACCCCTAAACAGGCGGCGTAGAGAAAGTCCAACTTTACCAGAGCATACCCCTCCGCAGCCAGGTGTAAAAATGTCCTGCGAAGGTGGTCTTGAAAAGCCAAATTGGTCCAGTCCAAAGCATAAAATACCCCGCTCCAGAGAACCCCGAATCCCGCTTCCACCCATCGACCCCGGAGATCTTTTTTAACCCACTCGGGATGGGTTTTCACCAATTCTGATTTTTTTTCAGCAATGAAGGGAGCCAGCCATAGCCCAGGCTTCCATCCCGCCTGACGAATGCGCTCCGCCAGGGGTTTCATTCCCCCGGGGAATTTACCGTTAGGTTCCCAATCCCCCACGGCCTTCTGCCAACCGTCATCGATCTGAAACCACTCCCAGGAACGGTTCTCCCGCGCCTGGGAGTCGATCTCCTGTTCCAGAATTTCTTGGGAGATATTTGTATAATAATGATACCAACTGGTCCAACCCAACGAGGGCGACTTTTTGGCGCCTAGGAAAATGGGCTTCCCACCCTTATTTTCCCGGTTCCAAGCATCAAAGACCTCTGCTTCCTTACCTTGAAGAAAGACCAGATCAAAAATCTCCTCGGTGGATTCCAGGGGGGATTTCTTCCATTCTTTTTCCACCCGAATACAATTTTTCTTACAATCCCAGGAAAAAACCGTAAATCCCCGAGATTCATCCACGCTGGCTCCCAACCAAAAATCCTCCCCCCGGCGGTGATAAGTCCAGGTCCAAGAATCAAATCGTCCCGCGCCCTCAGGAAGCGGTCTAAACCAATGTTGTCCGTAAAGGTCCATGCGGTAATGCCGCCATAACGGTTTGAGGAGCCCGCGAAGCCCTTTGATGCGGTCAAATCTCCCCACTTCCCGGGTTTCAGACCAACTTTGATAGCCGTTTACCAGAATTTTATCCTGATTATCCAAGCCCGTACTCACCAAGGCCAACACCCTGTCTAAAAAAATGGGGTGAAGCGGATTCAGCTTCATTTTAATCCTATAACCTTCAGGCAGGGGAAGATACTCAGTCTTCAATTCAAAAGAGTCCCTCGTGGTCCGGTCCTCAAAGGGTATCTCGTACTTAAATTTTTTGCCGTTTATTAACCGGCCTTCCAAAAAGAAACTTAGGATCTGCATGTACCAATTATAGAATAGATACGAAAAAAGGACAAAAAAGGGTCCCCCCTAACCCGTGGATAAATGAACAAACTTGTTTTACAATTAAAGCTGGGTCAGGGAGGCGATAAGTAATGAAGTATTTGTTAGGAGCCCTGCTGCTCTTAATAACCGGCTTGGGTTCCCTCGAATCCCAAACCCTCTGTCGCATTGCCACCCCTTCTTGGCCAAACCTAACCAATGAAGACGGGACCGGGTATTATTTTGATATCCTCAGAAACATTTATGAGCCCTTGGGGATAAAAGTGGAAATCCATTTTGTTCCGTGGAAGAGAGCGGTAGAAATGGTGACTCACTCGGAAGCGGACCTCATGCTGGGATTGTTTTACAATCCTGAAAATCCAGAAGCTCCCCGTTGGGTAAAATGGCCATACGACGTGGAAGAAACCGTGGCAGTCTATAAAAAGACTTCAGTTCCCCTCTGGGAAGGCCAGATTTCCATGGAGAATAAAAAGGTTTTATGGCCCCGGGGATACAATTATTATAAATTTTTAACCGTGAAAACCCATTGGACCGAGACCACTGATGTGATTACTGGCCTCGCCATGCTCGCATTGGACAGGGTAGATTTTTTCATGTGTGGGAAAAACGGTATACTAACGTTGCCTCCTGAAAAGGCTTTGGATAAAACCATTTATGATTACCGAGTGGTCATAAAGGAGAATCTTTATCCCTCCTTTGCACCCAGCTCAGAGGCTCAAAAATTGGCGAGAATATACGACCAGAGAATTCCAATTCTCCTACAAAACGGCACCATCCAGAAAATTTATCAAAATTATGGAAAATCCGCCCCCGAGTTATTCCCCAGGGAATAGGGTAGAAAGATTTTACCTGACAAAGACGAGAGTCCTACCCCTCCGGTCTGTAAGTAAATGAATGGCTCACGGGTTTTACCTCGCAATACCCGGGAAAATCCCCCTGAAAAAGCCCTGCGGTCTCCAGGGCTTGGAGAACTTTTTCCTCGAGACTCCGGCGGATTACCAAATGGGCCACCTCCAGGGCGGGCATAACTTCTTTGGGTCCCGGGATAATTTTTTGCCCCTGGCGAATTTTACAAATCGTAGCCCCTGAGGCTCCGGCTCGTCTTGCAGCCTCCACTAGTCGTGAGGCATTACCCTGGATACAATAGAAAGTCATATCCACCTCGGGCTCCTTTTCCTCTTGGAAGAGCTGGGGTTGAACCTCTGCGCTGGAAACCTTTCGCCGCCAGGTTGGGGACCCCTTTAAAAGATCCAAGGTCTGAATTATTTGTTCCATGGTCGCTAAATGCCGGCTACGATCCATGGATAGGCGGGTATTAATCACCCCCTTTTGAATGGGACAGGCATAAATAAAGCCTTGGCCCGGGTAATTCAGCCTGGCTTCCCGGATCAAACTGGAAATCACCTGAACCCCTTCCTCCTGACTGACCACCAGGTTCACCGTTTCCTTTTCTGCAGGAATGGTGATGCGAATCAGTCCCAAACGCTCCCGGAGACCCGCACCGGTTCCATAATTAATCCAAGGTACCCCGGCCACAGAGTGCAGAGCAGCCTTGGCCACGTCATTCCCCCGCCCTCTTTGCACAATGCAGCTGATGAGAAGTAGATCGGAGAATAATGGATGGGCGGATTCTAAGCCCCCCAATTTTTGAGGCAATTTTTCTGAGGGTTCATTTACCAGGGCGGGGGGATCAGAGGCGTGAAGTTTAATTTTCTCGGTAAAAAGGGATCCTCTCCCAGGGGAGTCCAAATGTAATAAGGCAACCAAGGTGTTTAAAAGGGGCTCTGAATTCTTCAGGGGAATGAAAAACTCAAAAGAATCTAAGGGGCTTTCATAAACCCCATCCCCCCCCAGACCCAAAGGCCAGCGGCGGTCCGAGAGCACCACCATCCGCCCGGACTGAAGGGTAAATCGGAGAACTCCCAGGGATTCCAAAGTATCCCGAACCAGACCCGAGAAGTCCTTGTTCATATTCAAAGTGACTTTTAAGTAATAATTCATCCCTGAACCTTCTTAGCCTTTGCCCTCGACCATAGACCCAATAAAAGTACAAATAAAATGGGAAACGCCGAGGCCGTGGCCAGAACACCGAAGCCATCCATTACCCCAACCCGGGAACCTAGACTAAGACCAATCACCACGACCAATGGCACAGTCACAGGTCCCGTGGTCACCCCGGCACTATCGAAGGCAATATTCACAAAGTCTTCCTTAGAAAAAAGGGTTAGAATAAGAAGTACCACGTAAATTCCCGGCAGAATTAAACCCAAGGGGAGGTTCCACAGGATCTTTCCAAACCCTAATACAATTCCAACCCCCACTCCGAGGGCTACGGCCTGGGTAAGTTGGCTGCGGCTAATCACCCCTACGGTCACATCCTCCACGGTGCGACTCATGGCTAAAAGAGCAGGTTCAGCCAGGGTGGCACCGTACCCCATGAGAAATCCAAAAAGAAGTACCAGGATGAGCCCCAGGGGACCAGTACCGAACAAAGGACCCAGAGTAGGAATGTGGAGGTAGGTTTTATTCACTTCATCGTAGCGTGTAGGATCAAAGGCCACCAATTCCGGTATTCCCTTATTGTCCTGAAGTAAGTAGGGTTTGTGGTTGCCTTGGGCGTCGAATACTTTTTTCACATCATCGGGTTCCACGTCCTGCCAAACCTGGGATCGGTCGGGGATTTCCAGTTTTTGAAAACTGGCAGGAAGGGTTTTACCCACCTGGCTCCCCAGCCTGGTAAGACCAGTTTCAATTCCTGAGCTAAAAAGAACCATTCCCAAAAAAGCAAACAGGATTCCTAAAAATTTTTCATCAAGAAAACGAATCTTCTCGCGGATGGCCAGGAAGGACACTAAAATCAAAAAAAGTGTAAGAGGAACCACAGCCTGAAAAGAAGCCCCCATTTGGCGAAATAGGAGTTGGTATAACCAGGAAAACCCGGATTCTCCCGGCACCTGGGTACTCGAAGTTATCTCGGGAGCCTGAGCAAGAGGGATACCTGCCCGAGCAGCCTGGTGAAAATAATTCTCTTCACTTCCCAAGATCTTCATAGACAGATCCTGGTGAGCAGGTGCAAAAAAATCCGCCGCACTCACTGGGCCGGAAAGCTCGGGAACTTGAAAAAAATACAGCCCCCAACCGAGAAAAAGCACCGCTACCACGGGCAAAATACTGGCCAGAGTAACAATCCCAAACCCCCCATTGTCCTCTTCATCTTTGCTGGCGATCCGGGAAACACCAATCCCTAAGGCCAGGACTAAAGGGACCGTCACTGGCCCAGTGGTAATCCCCCCGGAATCCCAGGCCAAGCCGACTAAGGGTGAAAGCAAGGGATGAAGGGCGGATATTATGGTTAATAGAAGAATGGGCGGAAACAAAATAAGGAGGATAGTTTTCAAGGTCCACCCGAAAAGCAGGCGCATCATCCCCAAGGCCACGGCAACGCCCACCCCCAGCGCAATGACTAAAATCAGATACACACTCTGGGTGTTTAATACATAGTAGAGTAGCGGAGCTTCCCAAGGGAGCACAGTGGAGCCAGCAGCCTTTAATATCCCCACGGCTGGTTCGGCGAAAGTGGCAGCTGCTCCCAGTACAAGAGAAAAACCCAAAACCATGGGTAAAGGCCATTGGAGTGGCAGACCAATCCCCAGGGATTCTCCCAAGGGCATGAAGGTCAAAAACAATCCTTCCATAAAAAAAGTCAAACCCAGGATTGCTGCAAGAATCCCCAGGATGAGAATCCCAGTCTCTTCCAATCCCTGACCTAAGACCAAGATCTGGAAGGCTCCCAGGTATAAAACCACCGGGAGAAAGGCCTTAGCCTGCTCCCATAGCCGGTTTGCACCGTAGGCGGTTAAGAGTCTAACCCGTTGTTCAAGAGGGAGATTTATCCTTGGATGATGAGAAGCCATGGGCTCATTTTAAATATTGCACTCCAGTCTGACAAGCCAGGGTAATGATATAGGTAGTGTCTAGAATGTTTGAGTTTTCTTATCTCTATATAGGAATAATAATTATGTAATACTTCATGATAATAAAAACATCCAAAACGGCAAAAATTTTCAGGAAAAGCCGGGTTATAGCATCTTTACAATATTTATTGTGGCTTCTCTGAATCTTTTACCGATTTTTTAGCCTAAAAATAAACTCAAAGATTCTAGACACTCTCTTAAAGTTGAAGCCTACTTGACTTACGAAATCGCTTTCGTTACACTTTTCCCATGGCAAAAAGAATGACCATTTCAGATCTAGCCCGTCATTTGGGAATGGCAGAGTCCACCATTTCCAAGGCCCTCAATAACCGCTCCGACGTATCGGAGGCTGTGAAAGCCCTGGTTTCATCCACCGCTGCGGAATTAGGTTACACCCCCAACCCTGCAGCGAGGAAACTGGCCCTCCAGTCCAGCGGAACCCTAGGGATATTTCTCCTCAATCGCTTCGATCGCCCTGTGGATTCCTACTTTGGATACCAATTTTTAGGGGGAATCATGAAAGAATCCCAAATCCAGGGCTTAGATGTCCTTCTCTTTAGCGAGTGTCTGGAATTGAAAAATGCGGGATACCTGTCCTATTGTCGCCGAAAAGGTGTGGAGGGGGCTATCTTTGTGGGACTCTCCCCCCAGGACTCCCAAATCTCAGCCTTGAGCACCGGGGAATTCCCCTTGATTTCCATAGACACCCCCATCCCAGGTTCTCACCGGGGATTTATCACCTCGGATAACCGGGGGGGAATTGAAAGTTTGGTCACCCACCAATGGAACCAGGGAGCAAAAAACCTGGGTTACCTGGGAATCCGGGGAGAGGGCTACGTGGCGGTGTCCCGAAGAGAGTCTTTTATCGCCACAGCTCAGAAGCTAGGGTGCTACGAGGACAAATTTGTCCTCGAGTCCGTACTCAGTCTGGAAGGAGGGAGAGAGGCAGCCCTGATGCTTTTGTCCAGGAGTTCGAAACCCGAGGCCTTGGTCTGTGCCACCGACCTTCAGGCTTTGGGGGCCCTGGAGGCCGCAAAGGAACTGGGAATCCGTGTCCCCCAGGATCTAAAAATCTCAGGATTTGACAATATTCAGGCCTCCGCCTTCAGCCATCCCCCCCTGACCACCTACGCCCAGGATACCCTCGCCATGGGAAGTTTGGCGGTGAAGGCCCTCCGCGGTCCCATCCCGGATTCCCAACCCCACTTCGTTCCCGGATCCCTGATTGTCCGGCATTCCACCTAAACCTGTATTTCAAGAGGAGAAATTATGAATACCATCGATTCTTTACACCAACGCCTTCAGGACCTGACAGAGGTTCTGAAAAATGATCAGGACGCCTTGGCCCTCCTCGGGCTGGGTTCTGTGGGACTGGAAACCAGCCGTCTGGACCAGTGGTCGGACCTGGACTTCTTCGCTATTGTCCGGCCGGGAACTAAGACTCGGTTTCTGGAAGATTCCACCTGGCTCGACAAAGCCCATCCCGTGGTCTACAAATTTAAAAATACTCCCGATGGGTATAAGCTTCTGTTTCAGGATGGAATATTTGGGGAAATGGCTGTTTTTGAACCCCAGGAGCTTTCCACCATCCCCTATTCCGAGGGACGGGTTCTCTGGCACCGGGAAGAATTTGATCCGGGTCTATTAAAACCAGTGAATCAGGGGGGACGGAAATGGACACCGCCCTCAGCAGAATTTCTTGTGGGCGAATTATTAACCTGTTTATATGTGGGAATGTGCCGGTTCCGCCGGGGGGAAAAACTCTCCGCTTGGAGATTCATCCAAGGATATTGCCTCGACCGATTCTTGGAACTGGCGGAGTTTTGGGAGACCCCCGAACCGGGGTTGGATGATCCCTACAACCGGGACAGAAGGTTTGAAGATCGGTTCCCTCAAGCGGCTGGGTATCTCAACCAGATCCTCCTTGGCTACGAGGGAACTCCTGATGCTGCCCTAACAATTCTCAGCTGGGTGGAAAAACACACCCCCGTCAATCCAGAGTTGAAAAATGAGATAATTAAACTTTCAAAAGGCTAAATCGTCCTTGGCATCCTGACTAAAGTCTGCAAACCGGAAAACCACCGTCCCCGCGGTGGTGACCCGCATTTCACAAAACCCCTTGGCGGTCAGACGTTCCAACTCTTTTCGGCAGGTCTCCAGGTCATAATGCCCTTCCACCGCCACTTGGGAGGGGGTTATGACGCCCTTATGATCCCGTGCCGCTTTTAGAATGGACTGCTCCAGGGAGGGTTTCTTCACTTTATTCTGACCCGGGAGGCTCAAAGTTCGCCCTTGAAGACTATCAACCCCCGCATTGAAAATGGCGTTCCTTAAATTAGCGTCCCGGACCTGCTGCGGGAGGGTAAAAAAGTCGTAAGCACTGCCGATAAAACCCATTCCCCCGGTGAACATCCAGAGAAATCCCGTGGGGTGCTTCCCTAGGTAATGCCGCTGTAAGCCCAGGCATCCCATTCCCCCGATAAACCACAATAAATAAGCTATAAAGACTGAATACATTTTGTTCTCCGCAG
>CAZUXL010000069.1:16923-18769 GCA_964624355.1 uncultured Spirochaetales bacterium | reverse complement strand
GAGAATTCCTGGTGGCGCCGTAGGTCGTAATCGCTTCTAGAATGGATTCCTTCCAGCTCCTGCCAACCCATGGGGAAGAGGAACTCGATGTCGAAGGCGTCGATGGCGTAATGGGCCAGCTCGTCCTTTCCGTGCTGATGGAACCGCAGATGGGCGGGGTCGATGCCCAATTTTTCATAGTATTTGATCCGGTTTTCTTTCCAATAGGTGAACCACTCCCGTTCGGTGGTGGGGTGGATGAAAAACTGCATCTCCATTTGCTCAAACTCGGCGGTCCGGAAGATGAAGGCCTTGGTCACGATCTCATTCCGAAAGGCCTTACCCACCTGGGCGATGCCGAAGGGAACTTTCACACGGCTGGAGTTGGCCACGTTCTTAAAGTTCACGAAGATGCCCTGGGCGGTTTCAGGCCGCAGGTAAATAAGACTGGCGGTTTCTTCCACGGGGCCGATGTGGGTGGTAAACATGAGGTTAAACTTCCGGGGCTCCCCCAGGGTATCTTTGTTTCCGCAGGTGGGACATACGTTCTTATTCTCAATATGGTCGGCCCGGAACCGTCCCCGGCACTTTTTACACTCCACCAGGGGGTCGGTGAAGTTTTCCACATGGCCGGAGGCGTGCCAGACCGTGGGGTGCATGAGGATAGCCGCATCCAAGCCCACGATGTTGTCGTGGAGCTGGGTCATTTCCTTCCACCAGAAGTTTTGGATGTTCTTCTTAAGCTCAATTCCCAAAGGGCCGTAATCCCAAGCTCCCGATTGTCCGCCGTAGATCTCAGAAGACTGAAACACAAAACCCCGGCGTTTACACAGGGATACCAATTTGTCCAGGGTAACCGCTGCCACCTCTGATTTTTCTTTTGTACTCATTTTTACTCCTATAAAGTCCGGAGGAAGGCTATCGCTCCCTCCATCCGGCGGAAGAGGGTCTCTTTTCCTAATAATTTAATGCAAGGGATGAGAGAAGGGCTCACCCGGCCTCCCACAAAGGCCACCCGGAGGGGCATCATCACATCCCCGAGTTTGAGGCCTTTTTCTTCGCCCCAGGCCCGCAGGCGGTGCTCCAAATCTTCCACAGTGGTGGTTTCCAGATCTGCCAGTTGGCCTTTGAGTCCTTCCAGGGTATCGAGGGCCATGGCCGCGGTGGATTTTTTGGGAATGAGGTCTTCCGCCAGCCAGGTTGTGGGCTGCACAAAGGCGAACTTCCCCACTTCGGTGATCTCGGGAATGAACTTCAGCCGTTCTTGAACCAGGGGCATGAGCCCCAGAATCAATTCTTTCTGGGCCGGTGTCGGAGGGTCGGAAACCATCCCAGCCTTCACTAAGTAAGGGATTGCCAGATCTGCCAACTGGGCTGGGGATTTTTGGCGGATGTACAGACCGTTAAAATGTTCCAACTTTTTATAGTCAAACACCGCACCGGACTTGTTGAGCCTCTCCAGGGTAAAAAGATCTTCCAATTCTTTTAAGGAAAACAGCTCCCGGCTGTCGTCGTAAGCCCAGCCCAGGAGAGCCAGGTAATTGACCAAGGCATCGGGAAGATACCCATCCTGCATAAACTGCCGCACCGAGGTGGCGCCGTGGCGCTTGGAGAGTTTTTGACCATCCTGGCCCAGAATCAGGGGCATGTGGCAATACACCGGAACATTCCAACCGAAGGCCTGAAAAAGAAGCACGTGGAGGGGGGCGGAAGGAAGCCATTCCCGGGCCCGTAGGACGTGGGTGGTTTCCATCAGGTGGTCGTCCACCGCATGGGCCAGGTGGTAAGTGGGAAAGCCGTCGGATTTAAGCAGAACGGGGTCGGGAGGAAGGTCGCTGTTTTGGGTGACCACATCCCCCAAAAGCAT
>CAZUXL010000069.1:0-16823 GCA_964624355.1 uncultured Spirochaetales bacterium | reverse complement strand
GAACGGGGTCGGGAGGAAGGTCGCTGTTTTGGGTGACCACATCCCCCAAAAGCATGTCTTTTACGGTGGTTTGACCAGTTCTGGGCATGCGGAACCGAATCACCGGGGACTTCCCGGCAACGGCCAGTTCAGCCGCAGCGGAGATGCGATCAGCTTCGGAGAGATGACCGCACCGGCCATCGTATCCCGAAGGAAGTTTCCCCTCCTCCTGGGTTTTCCTAAGGGCGTCCAGGCGTTCGGCGGTGCAATGGCAGTAGTAAGCCTTCCCCGATGTGACCAATTCTTTGGCGTATTTTTGGTAAAGTTCCAATCTCTGGGATTGGGTATAAGGTCCGAAGGGACCGCCTTTATCCGGCCCCTCATCCCACTCCAGACCGGCCCATCTCAGGGTATCGTAGAGGTCTTTTTCCGCCTCGGGGTCGTAGCGGCTTTGGTCTGTATCTTCGATCCTGAGAAAGAATTTTCCCCCGTTAGCCCGGGCAAAAAGATAGTTGAAAAGGGCAGTCCTTAGACCACCTATGTGTTGTAAACCCGTGGGACTCGGGGCATATCGGACGCGTACGCTCATGGGCTTAAGATTATAGTGATGGGCCTGACCAGGGTCAAGGTATGAATTATTCCACCATGGAGGCATCTAAAGAATTCAGGACCGAAAGAATATTCTTATCGGTTTCGGTTCTCAACCTCCGGGCGACAATAGAAGATATAAGTTTGCGGGGATAGGATTCTAAAACTGCGGTGATATAGTCCCCAGCGGCCACATCCTTAGCCCCATCTAGAATCAAGGCGGCTGATAGTTCAGAAGGGGACTGGGCAACAGAGGCTATCACCCGGCGTTTCAACCCCAAAGATGGTTCCCCAGAAAGAAATTCGCTGGAAATTTCCAAAACTTTTTCAGACCCCAGGTCCGCCAACGTTTCAATAATTCTCACTTTCAACTCACCATCACCGGCTTCGATGAAGGATCCCGCCAAGGTATCCAAAGCGGTCCCCTCCAGAGAACCGGCTTTGCGCAGGGCACTCACCGCTTCCTTTCTTAACTCTTGGTCTGTATCTTTTGTAGCAGTGCGCAGAAGCGCCGCAGCACTCTGGGGTTTCATGGGTAAAAGATTACCCAATGCCTGAACCGCGGTATACCGGAGCATGGCGTACTTCTCCCCCCGCATCTGAGAAGTGGTGACCAAGGTTTGCCACAGGTTGATCTGGGGACTGTCAAATCCCATGGCACCAAGAGCCTTCACGGCGGTCACCCTCACAGCGATCCCCTCGCTTTCATTGGTTACCAACTTTTGAAGTTCTTCCACCACCTTGGGATTGGCCGCACTGCGAATGCGATAGAGTGCCCAGGCTGCCATACGTTTAACTTCTGGTACGGGTTTTCCCAAAAGGATCTGGAGGGTAGGAATACTAGCCGGATCCGCCAAGGATGCAAGAAGAGATGTTCCTTCCACTAAAAAAGATTCAACGGTACTGGTATTCAAGGACCGGGCCAAGGATCCTGTCACTAAAACTTGATTTCCAGGAAATAATTTTTTTAACCCGGCGGAGGCGGAGGCTCGCACCCCCTCATCCCCATCGGATAGGGATTCCACCAAGATCTGAACCCCCTTGGCCCCCCCGGGATTTTCTCCCAAAGCTTTCAGCCCGAGGGTCTTTAGACCGGGATCTAAATCCCGTTCAGCCAGCACCCGTAGAAGTACGGCTACCACACCTTCGTTGGTTTGGCGATTTAAGGCCACAATGGCGGCTTTCCGAACTGTGAGATCCTTTTCAGCGATTACCAGAGCTTGTAGGGGCTCGTAGGACTGGGCGTTGTTAAAGGCTCCCAGGCCTCCGGCGGCAATCCGGCGGATTCCAGGCCTCGGAGACCCCACCAAATCCTTCAAAGAGGCCAAAATCCGGGGATCCGTATTTCCCTTCTGGGCAATTCCCGCTAAAGCCTGAACGCTGGCTTCCAAAAGATCAGGGGTCAGGCTGTCCCGACTCGTGGGCTTTACAATATCCAAAATGGCATCCAAGGCCTCGGCTCCCCCGATGGCTCCTGTGGCTTGAAAGGCGGCTTTTCTCACCTCCAAAGAGCCCGAGGCCTTTAACTGACTGGCGATAGTCCCTATGGCGGGGCGATAACCGATCTCCCCCAAGGCTTTCATGGCCTCCACAGGAAAAGCAGTTCCTGCTGCCAGATCCACCAAATAGGGCCCGGCTTCCACGGATTTTAAAAGTCCAAGAACCCTAATGGCTGTCCGGGTTCTCTGGGGATTGGAACTCTGTTCTTTGAGAATAACACTGGTCATGGATGTGGATAAAACATCCTTTTCTTCCTTGGGTAAATCTTGGGGTAAGGGATATCCCTTTTCAATCATACCAAAAAGAGAGTCCCGGGCGGTGGTAAAATCACTCTCGCTTTTTGACCCTTCTTTTTTATACGCCGCAGCCATAGCGGAAACAATCCCGCCGATGCGGGACATGGCTTCTTTATAAGCCGAAGGGGTGAGATACAATCCATCACCCATGGCTTCCCTTAGGCCTAGGGCTTCATCCAAGGAAGCGGCGTAGTCGATGGCAATAAGTTCACTTAAGGCTCCATTGGAGGCGTTTACCGCTACTTTTACGGCCTTCAGTTTGTCCAGGGTGATGAACCGCCAGTTGGAAATGATAAAATCTAAAAGTTCCTGAACCTGGAATTGACCATCCCGAACCCGGGACTCGGAGACGTATTCGTTCAAATCCGAGGTCTGATCCGGCTTTCCGTTGCCGGAAAAATCGATATATCCCGAGGCGATATCAGGAAAAATCTTGATTAATTCCTGGGCTAAGGGCATGTTGACCACGGGGATTTTTTGCTGTGTAAAGGCTGGGCATAGGGCAACCAGGATAAAAAAACAGGTTAGGGATGGAATCTTCATGGCCTTAATGTAAAGGATGGGGGAAACCCTGTCAAATCCTTAAAACCAACTCAACCTTACTTTAAAAGGCCCTGGGTGCTGACAAGCAAACTCTCCACATCTTTCGCCAATAGATTAAGCTGTTCTTTTTGATATTCGGTTTTGGTGATGGAAGCGCTTAAAATCCCGATTTCATCCAGGTTTCGTAAGAACCTGCTTTTGTTGATGCTGATCGTCTTGGAATTGGCCTCCATAAGTACTTGAGACTCCTGGATTTTTCTCTCTAATTCATCTATCCGCTGTTCAAGCTGAGTTTGATTCCCTTTATTTCTAACCAGGTTGGCTTGGGCTTGGTCCTTCATACTCTGGTCCCTCAGGGATTCCAACAGAGTGTACAATCCGCTGGTGACCCCGCGAACCCTTTCCAGAAGGAGAATCGCTTCCCCCATGGAATTTTCAAATTTTAGGATCTGGGCGCGTATTTGAATATTTTCCTGAATAAATTTTTCATTATCCCTAGAGAGAGTTTCATTTTCTCCCCTAAGGGTGGCCACCTTATTTTTAGCCATTCCCAGATCCACCCATCCCGGTGCTACTTGGGAATCAAGACCCTGTATCAGAAAAAAAAAGATCCAGCAAAAAAAAACCTTTTTCAAGATCCACCGGCTCCCAGGATCACAGACTGTATTCCAAAAAGAACTGCCAAGTATTGTAAAGACGATAAGAATTATCCAAGAGTCGGGTGACCGTCATATTTTCAAATCTCACACCCCATAAAAAGGGATTGGGCAATTTAAATCCCCCGGAGGCCCAGAATCCAGTCTCCCGATATAGCCCGGTATTTCCCAGTGCGGTTCCGCTGCCCATGGTTCGGGAAAGAAGTCCCGCTTCCAGTTTGACCCACCGGGTAAATCGCAGGGTAGCGTCTATTCCCAGGTTAAAATAGGAACCAAAGTCTGGGGTTTCCTTTCCCTCGGCTACCTCCGCCCAGGCATCCAACATCCACAAGGGCCACTCCAGGTTTTCATCCGCTAGCCCCCAATAGAAGTGGCCTTTCCATCGGTGTCCCGGCTGGGTATCCATGGTTGTCACCCGGCGCCAATCCCACTGGAATCCCACACCAAAAATCCAGGGATCTCCGAATCCGAAGCCCAGGGTCTGGGTCATGGCGGAGATTTTATCCGTGGGAATTAAAAATTCCCGGGAAATCCAGTCAAACCGGGTCATGAGCCAAATATTCGAGTATCGCCCCTCACCCTTGAAGCTCAAGGGTAGTAAACCCGCCAGCTGACCTTTTTCATTCCTCACCTGATAGGGGAAAAACAACCTGAAAGCTATAATTTCCTGGGACTCTTTTAAAAGGGCTATTTGAGCCGCTTCCCCCAAAGCTTTATTCACCCCCTGCCAATACTTCCGCGACTGACGATCCCGCTCTACCCTATCGATCCGAGGATCCCGAAGTTCCGCATCCAAATCCAGGGTTATTTTATCCAGATCCTTCCCCAGGTTTATCAAATCCGTTTGGGCTTGCCGGATGCGGGCTTGAAACAATAAGGAGGTGGAATCCGAAAGGGCGCTTAGTTTGGAATACTCATTTTCCAGCCCCCGAATTTTTTCTCTTTGATTACCCAGTTCCAGCTTTTTCTTGTTCAAAATTTCCGGGGGGACGTCATAGTAGGGGGACTGCTCCAAATTATCTTTCACCCATAGGGTTATCCCCTGGTGTGTACCTTCAAAAGCCGTGTAAGAATCAAAAAGATCGGTCTGATTTTTCCCCACCAGGGTGGCTTTTTCCACTTCCCGGAGCCTGTCCAAGGCTTGCTGGGCTTGAACATCCCGGAGCTCCGCCAACTTTTGCACCACACTTTTGGGATTTCCTTGGTCAGAGCGGACCATTTCATCTTTGAAAGTAGAAATTTGGCCTAAAATACTTTGGGTGCGGCTGCGCGCTTCGGAATAATAATTCCAGGCTTGGCTGAAATTCTCCTTTTTTAAAGCATTGGAACCGGCGTCCAAAAGGTTTTGAGCTGCGGTAATTTCCCTTTCCGCCTCAGCGAGAATGGAGCTCACGGCCTCTGTGTATTTATTATTAATGGCCTCCACCGCTGTGGCATCCACCCGAACCGTAAGTTCCACGGTATGGGAGCCGGTAATGGATTGACTGGCGGTTTCATTGATGGTTTCCAGGGTGGAATAGAGAATCAGATCCGAAAGAAAAAGATTCAGAAAAAAAGCATCCTTTTGAATGAAGGCCTTTTCCAGCCCCTGGCGGATAGCCTCCCTCCGGGCTGTGTCCCTATCGGGGCCGATTCCTTTACCCGTGGCCTGAAGATTCTGGGCACCCAGGTTTAAAAGAATACAAAAAAGGAAAAAGAATCCCCATAAAATCCGTTTCATGAAAAACTCCTACTTCTGTCGGTAGTCGGACAAAAAATCTTCCAAGGAATCCAAAACATACTTTTGTTCATCCAAATTCGGCAGGAAAATGATCCGAAAATGATCTGGATGGAAGTAGTTGAATCCCGTTCCCTGAACTAAAAGAATCTTTTTAGCCAAAAGAAAGTCTAAAATAAATTTCTGATCGCTCTTAATTTGAAATTTGACCACATCCAATTTAGGGAACATATAGAGCGCGGCCTTTGGTTTGACCACGGAAACCCCGGGAATCGTGGATAATCGGTTGTACATATACTCCCGCTGGACCTGGAGGCGCCCCCCGGATTTTGTCAGATCATTGATGCTCTGATACCCCCCCAAGGAGGTCTGAATGGCATACATGGCCGGGACGTTGGCGCACATCCTCATACTTGAGAGGGTATCCAAGGCTTCCCTGTATCCCCCTGCGGCCTTAATATTCCCCGAAAGCACCATCCACCCGGCTCTGAAACCACAAGCCCGGTAGGCCTTGGACAGTCCGTTGAAGGTTACGAATAGAAGATCATCGGCCAAACTTGCGGTGGCGGTGTGGGTTTCCCCATCGTAAAGAATTTTATCATAAATTTCATCGGAAAAAACGATCAGGTCGTGGCGCCGGGCGATGTCGATAAGACCGTGGAGAATTTCATCGGGATAAAGAGCCCCGGTGGGATTATTGGGGTTGATGATGACCAGACCCCGGGTCCGGGAAGTGATTTTACTTTCAATGTCCTTCAAATCCGGCAGCCACTGGGCCCCTTCGTCACAGATATAGTGGACAGGCTTTCCCCCGGAAAGAGCTACGGCAGCGGTCCAGAGAGGATAATCCGGGGCTGGAAGCAGAACTTCATCTCCTGGATTCAAAAACCCCTGGAGGGACATCATGATCAGTTCGCTCACCCCGTTGCCCAGGTAAATATCCTCGATTTCCACACCTTTGATATTTTTCTGTTGGCAATAATGCATGACAGCTTTCCGGGCGGAGAAGATTCCCTTGGAATCGGAATACCCCTGGGCGGCGGAGAGATTAATAATCATATCCCGCATCACTTCATCGGGAGCGTTAAAACCGAAGGGGGCCAGGTTACCGGAGTTGAGTTTAACCACCCGGTACCCCTCCTCCTCCAGCCTTTTAGCCTGTTTCAGGGCTTCTCCCCGGATGTCGTAGCACACATGATCCAACTTGGTGGATTTGGGAATGAAGTCCATTTAGATAATCCCCACAGCTTCAATTTCCACCAGTACGTCCTTGGGTAACCTACTCACTTCCACGGTGGTTCTGGCTGGTTTGTGATCCCCGAAGACCTCAGCATAAACCTTATTCACCCCGGGAAAATCTTCCATATTTTTTAAAAATACCCCCACCCGGGCCACTTTGGCCAAGCTAGAACCGCCGGCTTCAAGAACCGCCTTCAAATTGGCCAAAGACCGCAGCGCCTGGGTTTCAATATCCGTTCCCACCACGGTTCCGGTCCCCGGGTCCAAGGGAATTTGCCCGGAACAAAAAAGCAGCCCACCCGCCGCCACGGCCTGGGAATAAGGACCGATAGCACTGGGAGCTAAGTCGGTTTTAATAATCGTTAAAGATGATGTATTCATGGTGACCTCTTTATTTTTTATCGAGCAGGTGTGGAAAAAAGCCAATCCAAGGCTTCATCCACAAAGCGGTTAAGAAAGACCAGCAGCAAATATTTGTCCCGGGCTTTTTCCAAATGTTTCTCCCATTCTATCCGGGACATCAAAGCACGGAACCGGGGAATTTCTTTATCCAGTCTTGGGGCAATTTCCGGATCTCCGGAACTGATATTATTGAGCAGATAGTAAGATAGCAACCTCAGGGAAGGAATGTTTTTAGGATCAGTTAATGGCCAAAGTTCATCCTTGAGTTTTCCCAAGGCTTGTCCCAAAAGGAGACCAAAGGAGAAGGCCCATTTTATCCAAGGCTGTTCTTTCACACCCTTTATATTCCGAAGCCCCCCGAAGTACTGGACGATGGGATCGCTCTTTCCTTCCAAGATCAAAGGAATCCCCAAACTCAATGCCCATTTTCGAGCCAATGAGGGGGCTTTGTCCTGGACAAAAGTTCGTAGTTTATGAATATCCGACGCTTGGGCTGTGAGCAGACAGGCGTTAATGTAGAACCTGATATTTTGGCCGGTGATTTTAGATTTTTCAAAGATTTCACCCTCCAAATATGACCGGAGAGCTTGCCAATCCTCTTTTTCCAGGAGCTGAAAAAGCTTCCACTGGTAAAAAAAGAATCCATCCAACCCCCCGAGGACCAGTAGGAAGATGACACCCATGTACCAATTCTTCATCCAGAAATCCAGGGCAAAAGTGAGCCCCACGGCAAAAAGGGGCATTAAAAAGATAAAACTGAAGCTAAAAACGAGAACAATGTTAAAAAAAATGAAAATAGACTTAAATTTCACGAAAAAACTCCAATAATATAGAGTGGGAGGCTTGTCCTCTTTAGTGTAAAAGATAACCCTGAGTGGGTCAACGGAGTTTAGATGAAAACCTTACCAATCCAGTCCCTTAATCCCGGAGCCTACGTGAACCAACCGGTGTATCTGGATGAGAACTATATTCTCCTCACTCCCGATGTTCCCATCACCACCGATTTGATTCAACAACTCTTGAACTGGAGTTTTCGGGAAGTCTTTACCGATGAAGAAGCGGAGATTCAAAAGCCTTTGGAGAAACTGGCAGAAACAGAATCCAATGGCCTGGTCACCGAAGACGACTCCAAGGAGAAACTCATCCGCCAGGAAGTCCAGAAACACTATGAAAGTCACTTGGAGTTCTGCCATTCCATGTTTGACTCCTACGGTAAGAAACAGACCCTGATCTTGGATAGCATTGTGGATCAAATGAAGACTCTCCTCTCACAAATTAAATCCCATAAAAAATACTTTCTCAGATTTCTTGACCTGGATAGAAGTGGATTCCCCTACATGGTTTGCCATTCGGTAAACACCGCCATACTCTCCATGGCCATCGCCGATACCATGAAGATCCCCACCCATAAAATCCTGGAAATCGGCATGGGGGGGCTCCTCCACGAGTTGGGAATGTTCCTCCTTCCTGAAAACTTTCAAAACGCAGCCCGGACCTTGAATCCCGCCGAAAAACGAGCCCTCCTCGCCCACCCCATTCTGGGTTTCAAACAACT
This sequence comes from uncultured Spirochaetales bacterium, assembly GCA_964624355.1. Taxonomy (GTDB): domain Bacteria; phylum Spirochaetota; class Spirochaetia; order JABEVK01; family JABEVK01; genus CAZUXL01. The sequence continues at coordinate 8,348 of CAZUXL010000069.1, read as the reverse complement.
CAGGGAAAAGAGCTTTCCCATTAACACTTGCATGGCGGTTCTGGAACACCACGAAAAGGAAGACGGAACCGGTTATCCTCAATCCTTCAAAGGGGATAAAATTTCCATGGCTGGGAAAATCGTTTCCGTAGCCTCCGCCTACGATGCCCAAATCACCAGCAGGCCCTATCGGGAGGCAAAAAATGCCCATCTGAGCCTTTTGGAATTTTTAAGGGAAATTGGAAAATCCTACGACGATTCTGTGGTAAAGAAACTAGTTTATACCCTGAGTCTTTTTCCCATCGGGAGTTTCGTGGAATTGAAATCCGGGGCCATCGCCCAAGTGGTGGATGCGAATCCGGAGGCACCCAAGTTGCCGGATTTAAAAATTCTCACCAACGAAAAGAAAAAACCCATAACCGAGTATCCCCTGGTAAAACTCACGGACCATCCGGAGATGTCCATCGTCCGGGTTCTCGATGGGGCTGAAGTCCTGCGGCTTAAAACCGATAAGGTAATACCGGCTTAAAAGGAGTTCCCGTGCAATCGAGTTTTTTAAATCCCGATGACCTCAATTACTACCTGAGGCAATACCTGGCCACCAGACACGAACCCACCCGAAAATCAGCCTTAGAAAAAGTGGGCGAGAAACTTCTCAGGCCTGCTCAAATCTTGGAATGCAATCTCTTAGCAGAGGACCATCCCTTAAAACGGGAAGCTTTGGTGGTATCTGACGCCTTTGAGGCAGTGACCAATGGGATGGAAAATCCCGATGCCTTGGCCCAGTTAAGACTACTGGTTCCCGCCAACCTTTTTTACCCCTGGAAGCCCCTGATTCTTGCCCTAAAAGCCCTCTATCAAGACCAAGGGGAAGAGGACCGACATCAATTGGAATACATTCCGGAAACGAGGCCTCTCAATCTAGTGAAGCCCCTTCTAAGGGCCTTGAGCGGTGAAGATATCCCCCTGAATTACAAAGAAAAAGAAATGGCCCTTCAACTGGTGGACAGGAGTACCTACACCTCTGGAATTCTCGAGCAAGTACAGGAAGCTTTGATCACCGGAATGGAAGAACTATTTTTAACCCTGCTTCCAACAGCATTGGAAGCCTTGGTCAAGGTGGATTTAGAAGCCGCTGGTCAGTTGTCCCTCTGGTCCCTCGCCCAACTGGAAAAATATGATCTGGATTATAGGGAGCTTTTCGCTTTGCTTAAGCAGTTCTGGGGGGACAGTGAGGGATCGCGGCTCATTGCCCTGGGTCTCATTCCCTTAGATTTGGAGGCTGCAATCCTGTACTGGATGGGATTTTTAAACCATCTTCCCGCGGATGATAAGGTGAGTACTGCAGCTTTTGGTATATTCCATGACCTATGTTTAGCCCTGAGGGACTTTCAAGAATCCCAAGGAATGGGGGAAGGATTTGTCCAGGATTTTGATTTGGCACTACAAAGTGTAAAATCAAGCCATGCCGACCTGTCCCGGTACTTTGATGCATCAGGATGGGAAGACTTCCAAAGACCGGGAAAACGTAACGAACTCCCCCCAGGAAAACCACGGACTCCGGAAAAAGTCCCCGTTCAATTCGAACTTTTTGCATCATGAGGTACCTATGAACTCCTACGAAAAACTTCTGGAAGAAATTGATGATCCCCGAGAGTCGGGAATTAGAAACGAGCTCCTCGGCCCCAAGGCTTGCGGTTCTCCCCTGGAACTTCGGGAAGTCCTTCCCCTGAAAAAGAAATACTTAGGACCTGGGGTCTGGTATCGGTTTATCGGGAAAACCAATCAGGAGGACAGGGATGAAAAATATAGAAATTCAAATAGGTGACACCCTAGGAACTTGGGATACCGGGGTAACCTCCTGGGATGTATTAAAAAATATTACCCATTCCAAACCTGTAATCGGAGTCCTTTGGAACCGAAGGCTTCAAAGTCTTCTGGAACCCCTGCTGGTCCCGGGAATATTGGAACCAGTGTTTCTAGAGGGTTCCACGGGTCACAAGATTTATAGGCGGACCCTGTGTTTTCTCTTGGAAATGGCCCTCAGACGCACCTACCCTGAATTGTCTCTCCATATTGGGCATAGTTTAGGGGGCGGGTACTTTTTCTTCCCCCCCACCGGTCATCCACTATCCCCTGAGGAAATTGAAAATCTCCTGGGGGAACTTAAAAAACTGGTGAAGCGAAACCTGAAGATAGAGCCCGTCAGACTCTACTACACCCAAGCCCTGGAGATCTTCACTGCCCAGGGACAGGAGGATTCGGTTCAGCTGATCAAACAAAGAAACGAACACGAGGTGTCCTGCTGGTGCTGTGACGGGTACTATGATCTGGATCATTTCCCCTTAGCTTCTCAAACCTCCCAGGTTCCCGTCTTCGATTTGGTCCCCCACCGTCAGGGGTGCATACTCCATATGCCGGATAAAACCTGGCCTTTAAAGCTAAGCCCCTTTCAAGACAAACCCATTCTCTATTCTATTTATAAGGAATATCAGAATTGGGGGGATGTCCTGGGGATTTCCACCGTTGCAGAATTAAATCACGTGGCAGGCACCAAAGAAATATCCGAGTACATCCAGGTGGCTGAAACTTTACAGGAAAAAAAACTCTCAGATTTAGCAGACAAAATTGCCAAAAGAAAACGGGAAATCAAGTTGATCCTGGTGGCTGGCCCCTCTTCCTCAGGAAAAACCACCTTTACTAAAAAACTATCCATCCACCTCAAGGTCCTGGGTTTTAGACCTCGAATCATTTCCTTGGATGATTATTTTGTTCCCCGGGATAATACCCCCAAGGATGCAGATGGAAATTTTGATTTTGAAAACCTGCGGGCTCTGGACGTGGAGCTCTTGAACCAGGACCTTCTGAACCTAATGGAAGGAAAGGAAGTGGAGATTCCCATCTTTGATTTTAAAATCGGGAATCGTAAGGACCGGGGGCGAAAAATCGCCATGGGTGATCGGGATATATTGATGATGGAAGGAATTCATGGACTCAATGACGAGCTCACCCCTTTGATCCCCCGGAATACAAAATTCAAAATTTATATTTCCGCCCTGACCCAGCTTAACTTGGATAATCACAACAGAATTTCCACCACGGATAACCGGCTGCTTCGGCGCATGGTCAGGGACTCCCAATTCCGGGGTTACTCAGCCTTGCATACCTTAAAAATGTGGCCCTCGGTCCGCCGGGGTGAAGATAAAAATATTTTTCCTTTTCAGGATACGGGGGACGCGGTTTTTAATACAGCTTTGGACTATGAACTGGCAGTGCTGTGCAACTACGCCCTGCCCTTACTCAAATCTGTCCCTCCCACGGAACCGGAATATTACCATGCGTCCCGGCTCATAGGATTTTTGGAGAATTTTACCGTCATCCTGCCCCAACACGTCCCCCTCTTTTCCTTGTTAAGGGAGTTTATCGGGGACAGTGGATTTAAGTACTAATTTTGTGGAAGGGCGCTGAAGGAAAACCCTTGTGCCCGAAGGCCTTTTATGATCCCCGGAAGTGCTTGAGCCGTGGCATACCGGCCCGGACCATCATGAAGAAGAATAAGGGCGATTTTTTTGCCCCTGGACTCATCCAGAACTTCCTTGGTGATTTGATCCTTGGTGACCAGTTTTTCAGAACTCTCACTTTCTTCGCCAATCACATTCCACTCATAAAAGGTATACTTTCGTTCTGCCAAGGACTGGGAAATCCGGGCTGTCTGAACGGTTCCCCCGGCACGCAGGGCAAAATTATTGGTGGCTCCTCCAGGGAAACGGTAAATTTTCGCAGGTTTTAACCCCAGAGTTTCCAGGTATTGATCCAACTTTTCCACATCGGTGACAAAGGCGTTCACGGAAGAGTAAATAGCCCGATAATCGTGGGAATAGGTGTGATTCCCCAAAACATGGCCCTCTTGCACGATTCTTTTGTATAAATCTTTCTCCCAGGTACGTCCGTTCACAAAAAAGGTAGCTTTCACCCCTTCCTTTTTTAAGGTATCCAAGACCCCGGGAGTCACATCCGAAGGACCATCATCAAAAGTCAAATAGGCGATTTTTCCGGGATTTTTCCAAAGAGCGGGAAACCCATCGTTCTTTTTCATGAGTTCAAAGTGAAGTTCGTGGATTCTCTGAAGACCGGAAAGGGTTTGATCCTCCAGATCTTTTCTGGCAAAGGCTTCTTGGCTCACGGCGGACTGAAGATCCTTGATCTGGGTTTCCAACTTGTTCAGTTGGAACTCCATAGCCTGGTATTGTCCGCTATTTCCGATCTTCTGTTCTTGAAAATACTGGGCAGCCAAGGGGAATAGTGCCAGATTTCCAATAAACAGCAGAAAAAAGACCAGGAAAAGGAAGAAATTTCTTAATTTATGACTCTTGGGGGCAGGATCAGACATGGTTTTATTATCGGTTTAATCATAAAAGGCTGTAGGGATTAATTCTCCACCAACAGCGAACCAATGGCCTTAAGCTCGGGGATTTTTTGGTACACCGCCGCCTTACCGGGATGGGCTGCGGTATCCAGTTGGGTACATTTGACATACAGCTCATTTACCAAGTCGGAGAGAACTTTCAAATTAGAGGGGAAATTATTCCCGGCCATCTCCGCCAGGATTTTGTCCTGCATGGAAGGTACACTGCTTCTCCCCCCGGAAAGAGCGGTTAAAACGAAGGCTTTTATGTTGGGTTGGAGATTTAGCCGGGCTTGGGAAACAAATTTAGCCAAGGACAAAATTTTAAAATAAAGATCGTCCAAATGAAATCCTTGGTACTTATAAACATTACTTTTAGAAGTAATCACTTCGATATTGTCCCACTCCCGGCGATCCAATGTGAGCTTAAAAAAAGATGGCCGAACAAAGCGGTTTGCGATGTTGTTATTGTAGTGGTCTGCAATCTTATCCAGCAGACCCAAAATTTCCTGGTTTTTAACCTGTTCCATATTTATATAATATCACCAAAATTGAATTTTAGGTCAATTTACCCAATTAATCCTAGAGTTATTTTTTATTGTATTCTTGGGAGACAAGGGATTCGCTGGCCAAAAGATCCTCCAAATTCCCCACGGAATCCACCAGGAGGGCAGATATCCGGGCTTGTAGTTGGGAGACCCAGGCATCGGACAACCGAGCAGGACGTTCTGATGCTGAATTTAAAGGAAGAAAGAACCGGTAAAAGGGAACTCGAAGGACCAAGCTCAGGGTTGTGAGGGTTCGGGCTGAAGGATATTTCTGCCCTATTTCCACACTCCCCAGGTAGTTTGTGGACAACCCAGAGCGTTCGGCCAACTCCTGTTGGGACAATCCCAGATTTTTTCTCAGGGCCTTGAGATTGCGGCCTAGCAGTACTTGGACATCGACCGTATCTCCCTGATCCATGGTTTCATGATGAAAAGAAACCCTCATATTGACAATACTCCCAAAGGGTTTAGATTTATATTCTATGAGAGTGGAATATTTCCAATGGGAAGGCCGAGAAGGAAACGAACCCTGGAAAATTTGGGGTAAAAAGACCCCAAAAGGACTTTTGGTGGAGGGTCTCCAACTGGGATTACTGGAAATCCGCTGCCCCGAACTCATCCTGGAAAACCTCACGTTCATCCTGGAAAGAAAAACTCCTCGTCGCCAAAAGTAAAGATCCCATAACAACAAACGGGCCATAAATTGTGATAGGGGATCTTTCCCTCGGGTTGCCTTGACCAATTAAAGGACCACCGGTACACTTTTTTAAGGCGGTTCCCATGTTCCAGGAAAAAGTCCACGATATAGTCCATGAAATTCTCCAAAGTTATGATGAACTGGGGGGAATAAACCATAGTAATGGAATTAACCTTCCCAGCAGGGAAAGCGTCGTGTCAATCTTGCGGGATTTAGAGGCCTTGATCTTCCCCGGCTTTCAAGATTCCGCTGTGAGCGACTGCGAAACGCTCCCCTACACCACGGCCCAAAGGGTCTTCGGTATTGCCCGGGCCCTGATCCGGGAGGTGGGTAAAAGCTTGAAGCACCGCAGCTCAGGTGCCCAGGAAAACCAAGATAAAATTAATGAAGAGGCTTCCCGGATCAGTTTTGCCCTCCTACGCCGGATTCCTGCTTTAAGAAAACTCATTTCTGCGGATGTGGAAGCCTTTTTCGAGGGGGATCCGGCGGCTCGAAGTACAGATGAGGTTGTACTCTCCTACCCTGGTTTGGAAGCCCTTTTAGTTCACCGGATCGCCCATGAACTCTACAAGGCCGATGTCCCCCTCATTCCCCGGATGATGAGCGAATACATCCATCGTAAAACGGGAATTGATATTCACCCTGGGGCACAAATCGGCAATAGCATGTTTATCGACCACGGCACAGGAGTGGTGATTGGCGAAACCACCATCATCGGCCACGGGGTAAAACTTTACCAAGGGGTGACCTTGGGAGCCCTTTCCGTGAAAAAAAACCTGGCCAGTACCAAACGCCACCCCACCATCGGAGATCACGTGACCATCTACGCCGGTGCCACTATTCTGGGTGGGGATACCCTGGTGGGAAGTCATTCGGTGATCGGGGGAAATGTATGGCTCACCAAGTCCGTTCCTGCCTATAGTATTGTGAGTATGAGACCCCAGGAGCATATGATCGGCTCCAAAGAAATGAACGTGATCGATTACCAAATTTAAGAATAACCTAAGGAAAAAACATGGCAGAAGATGTAAAAATTGCAGAGGGAGTCTTCCATTTCACGGTGGAACTGGAGAGTGAGGATGTGGGATTGTTTGAGGGCTTATGGCCGGTTCCCCACGGAGTAACCATCAACTCATACCTGGTTCAGGGGGATAAGACCGCCATAATCGACCTGAATACCAAGGGAGAGGAAGTGAGTGAACTCATGGAATCCCTGATCAAGGAAGCCGGACTGCCCTTTGGAAAAATAGATTACATTATCCTAAACCACATGGAGCCAGACCATACCGCCTACCTACCTGCGTTTATGAAGGCGAACCCCGGTGCCCAGATCCTCTGTACGGAAAAAGCGGCCGTGATGGTCAGGTCCTTTTACCACGAGGATAATATTAAAACTGTGAAAACCGGGGACACCTTGGACCTGGGTAAGGGCAAGATCCTCCATTTCGCAGAGATTCCCAACCTCCACTGGCCTGAAACCATGGCCACCTACGAAGCCCAGTCCCAGGTACTTTTTTCCTGTGATGCTTTTGGCTCCTATGGTTTTGTGGAGGATAAATGCTACGCAGACCAGCTGAGTCCCGGGGAGAAAAAATTCATGCTGGATGAAACCCTGAGGTACTATTCCAACATCGTTTCATCCTTCTCTGACTTTGTAATAAAGGCCGTGGATAAAATTAAAGCGACCGGTTGGCCTTTGAAGGTCATTGCCCCCTCCCATGGTCCCATTTGGAGGCAGAATCCTGGGGAGATTGTGGATTACTACGTAAAAATGGCCTCCTACATGAACGGACCGGCGGAAAAAGAAATCACCCTAATCTGGGCGTCCATGTACGGCAATACGGAAAAAATGGTCCAGTCGGTGATCAGCGGGGTCCTGTCAGAAAACCTGGGAATCAATATTTTCCAAATCCCCCAGGACCACGTTTCTTTTATTCTCCCTGCGGCCTTCAAATCCAAGGCGTTGATTTTGGGAATGCCCACCTACGAGTATAAAATGTTTCCCCCCATGGCCAATGTGATCGACATGTTCGGCCGCAAACACCTCTACCATAAAAAAGTACTCCGGTTCGGCAGCTTCGGCTGGTCAGGGGGAGCCCAGAGGGAACTGGATGAATTAGCAGAAAAATGGAAATTGAAATGGAGTTTTGTCCCCGGGTTGGAATGGAAGGGGGATCCTACGGAAGAGGACCTGAAACGGGGCTATGAAGCCGGTAAGGCCTTGGCCCAGTGGGTCAAAATGGATACAGAATTTCCAGCCGGACCTGCAGACTAATGTCAGATTTTGATTTTTCCCAGGCCTGGGACCGCCATGGAACGGGATCTTTGAAATGGGATACCAGCGCAAAAGATGTCTTGCCCTTTTGGGTCGCGGATATGGATTTTACTGTCCCTCCTGGGGTAGTGGAGGCCTTGGCTGACCGGCTTTCCCATCCTATTTTTGGATATGGACTCCTGGACAAAGAATTGATAGAAGCCCTGGTGAATTGGTATAAAAAACGCCATGGGTTAAACCTGGGCACCCAGGATATTCTTCTGGCCCCCGGGGTGATGCCGTCCCTTTCCTTGGCCATCCGATCTCTCACCGTTTCCGGGGACGGGATCATGATCTTCACCCCGGTGTACCAGCCTTTTTTTGACGTGATTACGTTAAATGACCGGACTTTGGTAGAATTTCCCCTGAGTCTGGAAGGACGAACCTGGACCTTTGATTCGGAAA
>CAZUXL010000068.1:0-18945 GCA_964624355.1 uncultured Spirochaetales bacterium | reverse complement strand
AAACAAGCACGAAAACGATTGTACCGCACCACATAAGGGACGTCATGGGATAATTTTAATACCCCTGATAAAGACTTACCATTACAACAATTATTATTCCTGTTTTTATCGCCCCCGTGTACTATGATTATAAAGAACTCTAGGAGAATTCCATGTTAATGAAATCCCTTCTCCTCCTCATTTTTTTATTCATGACCGCCACAATTTCCTCTCAGACCACGGTGGCAGTGGTGGAATCGGTGATTCCCAAGGATTGGGATCCTTTGATAGGGGAGATCATGACTGCTAAAATTTCTGAATCCCTACTCCGGGTGAAAGAAATTAGGCTTGTGGATAGAACCAACATGGAAGCTCTTTTCAAAGAGCAGGACCTGCAAATAAGTCCTTTAGTCAGCGATAGGGACGCGAAGATTATCGGGGGACTGGCGGGTGCAAAATTCATCGTGGTTCCCCGGGCTGCCAAATTGGGGAAAACGTTTTTTCTTTCCGCACGCATGATTCACCTGATTACCGGGGAGGTGGCTGCCCAAGTGAGCTTGGAAGGTACGGGGGAATGGGAGTCCTTTCCCGGACTGGCTGCCCAGCTTTCGGGAAAACTGGGGGAACTTTTCGGTGCGGTCGCCCAGGTACCCATAGCAACCCCAGTCCCGATGGAAACGAAATCCTTCACCACAAAATCCATGATCGATCCCCCCGATCCTCCACAGCAAGCCCCACAGGTTCATCTAAAACTATGGAGTAGTTACAATACCCCCCTCCTCGATCAATGGATCACCAATTTTCGCAAAATTCACCCCGATGTCACGGTGGAATGGGAACCGGTTCTCATCGGTCGGGATGATGGGAAAATTGCACAATTTGCCCTTAACGAAGTCTCGCCGGACCTCCTAATTGGTCCCTCCGATGGGATGAATACCCGGATAATTACCAACCGGTTACTTCCTTTGGATATGGATTTCTCCACCATGGAATGGGATCCTGTAGCTCAGGAGACCGTTTCACATAAGGGAAGAATGTGGGGCGTACCCCTTTATGTGGGGAACAATCTTCTGGTTTACATCAATAAAAAATATCTCTCTTCCGCCCCGGGGAACATCAGGGATTACAAAACCATCCCCGCCTCGCCAGGGGGTAAAGGAGCTGTGATAAACCTCGCTGCGGGGGGCTTCTTTGACTGGCCTTGGATCTTGGGCTTTACCCAGTCTTGGGGCTCCACGGATCAGGAGGCCACCAAGAAAGGCTTCGAATTATTATCCCAACTTCGTAAGGATTACTGGCCTGATTGGAGTTATGAACAGCTCACGGGGGAATTTGAAAAAGGTAAAGTATCCCTTTTAGTGGATGGTGATTGGAACCTTCTCAGATATAAAACAGTGCTTAAAGATAATCTGGCGCTGGCCCCCCTTCCCGTGGTACATGGTACAGCGTCGGCAAAACCACCCATCACCGCTTTTGTGGCGCAAATCCGGTCAGGGTTGACCCCTGAGAAGCAAAAGGCAGCCCAGGACTTTTTGCGATACCTGGCCTCCGAGGAATCCCAGATGGATAACTTGGTCTGGTCCAACCTCATCCCCGGACTTCTCACCCCAGGAATTAAAAACGCCATCGCCACCGACCCTTTTTTGGAAAGCTTAAAAAATACCCAGAAAAACGGAATTCCCTATCCCAAGGGAGTGGGGAATTTCTGGACAATTTTGGATAGGGAGGTGGGGGCTTATCTGAGAGGGGAAAAAACTGCCCAAGCCGCTGCCGAAGGACTCATTTACTTCTTAAAACTCATAATTCCCGCGAATCCCTAATTTTCCGGTAGTTAAAAGCACCACGCCACCAATCGGCTGATCTTCTGCCCCTGAGCCATGGGTATGGTGCGAACTTCTCGGGGTTTTACCTTTTTCAGAAAACTGTAAAGTGCTGGTAGATTCTCACCTTGGGACACCAATGAGGTAAACCATCCACATTGTTTCTGAAACACGGCACTCTCTCGGATCATTTTTTCTAGAAAGGCTTTTTCACCCCCTGGACACCAAAGTTCGGAGGTGTGTCCCCCAAAATTCAATCCTGAACTTTTCCCTCCCCCGGTCTTTACCTCCAAACCCATTTTCTCCAAACGGAGCCGATTTTTTCCCAAAGCTTCTTTTTCGGAGGAATGAAATGGAGGGTTACATAGGGTCAGATCGTAAAACTCACCAGGCTGAATAATTCCCTGAAAAATATTCTCCGGGGAACTTTGATGTCGCAGTTCCACGCCCTCTTTCAAATATTTATTTTCATCCACAATTCTTTGGGCTGATGCCAAAAAGGCGGGATCCACATCGCTCCCCACAAATTTCCAACCATAAATATCACGACCGAGGATGGGATAAATACAATTAGCCCCCACTCCCACATCCAAAACACGAATTTCCTTATGAGGGACAGACCTCGAACTATCATGAACAAGATCCGCAGCGTAATGAACGTAATCTGCCCGGCCTGGCACCGGGGGGCACAGGCAGTTCTCAGGAATATCCCACCATTTTATGTGGTAATATGCTAAAAGTAAGGCCTTATTGAGGGTTTTGACCCCCTCAGGTTGGGAAAAATCAATAGTTTTCTGTCCCTGGGGTCCGGAGTGCACGAAGGGAGCTAAATCTGGTAAAACATCCACTAAAATTGAAAAGTCGTAGGGCTTTCGATGAATATTCCGGGGATGGAGGCTGGTTTTTTCTTTAGGCATTAATTTATTCCACACTTTTCACCCACAGCTTTACTTCTCCCGATCCGGCCTTCCGGCAAATTCGCAGGTTATAGGCTTCGGGCAGGATTCCACCAAACCCATGATAGGTCACAACCTTGGTTCCTGGGGGACACGCCTCCAACTTTTCAAATACAGTACGCCGGTATGTGAGGTAGGTATCCACATTAAAATCTATGCTGTAATCTATTCTTTGTTGACCGCTCACCTTCTCATCCACAATCTGTTCGTGGAAGGGATTGTAAAAATAAAAGGTGTTATAGGACGACCAGTCCAAATCCGCCATATCACCCTGAATAAAACCCACATTCAGGACTCCCAGTTCCTCTTTCAGGGTTGTTGCCGCCTCATGAAGCCAGGGTCTCAGTTCCACTCCTGTATAAAGCCCCGGGCTAAGCAGGGCGGCGGCGATACAAAATTTTCCACATCCAGACCCCACATCCAACAACCTGGTTTCTTCACTGGGGTTCAAGGCGCGAAGTACTTCATAGATCACCGAAAAAGGTGTCCAATGAATCGCCGAAGCGTCAAAAGCTTCTTGGGGGAGCAGGAAATCAAAAGTACCGTCCTGAATTTTCATTTTACTTTCAATCCAATGGTGAATTCGTGCTATATAATGGGCTCGTTGGGGGGTAATTTTCCTATCCTCTTGATAATTCAGATAAATACGTTTATACGTATACACATATGAGACAACCTTTTCAGGTGTTTAAAGCCTTTGCGGACGAGACTCGACTCCGCATTCTCAGCCTTCTCTCCCATGGGGAGATGTGTGTATCCGATCTGGACCAGATACTGAAAGTCGGTCAATCCAAGGTTTCCCGGCATCTGGATTATCTGAAAAAAAATGCCCTGGTGTCCAGTCGCAGAAGTGGAACTTTGGTATACTACCGTCTGGATCTGGAGGATCTTACCATGGAACACCGGATATTGGAAATCTGGAAGCTTTGGGGACAAAACACCTTAACAGGCCAAGAAGATTGGGAAACCTATAAATCCATGGTAAAAAGAAGCCCTAAGGGAGGGGAAAATGTTCAGACCTAAACTTATAGAAGCCCTGAGGGCGGGTTACTCCCGAGAGACCTTTGTAAAGGACCTCACGGCAGGGATTATCGTCGGCATCGTAGCCATCCCCCTAGCGGTGGCCTTTGCCATTGCCTCGGGAGTGAAACCCGATGTGGGGCTACTTACAGCGGTGATAGGGGGATTTTTCATTTCTATCCTGGGAGGATCCAGCGTACAAATCGGCGGGCCCACCGGAGCTTTTATAGTCATTGTTTACGGGATCATGAGCAAATTCGGCCCCGACGGACTCATACTTGCCACCCTTATGGCCGGTATAATGCTCCTAGCCCTGGGGTTTGGTCGACTCGGAACCGTCATTCAGTTTATCCCTTTTCCCGTCCTCGTGGGTTTTACCTCGGGTATCGCAGTGATCATCATGAGCTCCCAGATCAACGACTTTTTAGGACTCGGCCTAACAAACCTTCCCGCTGATTTTTTACCCAAATGGGAACTCTACCTTTCCCATTTGGGTCAGGTAAATTACTGGGCTTTGGGAATTTCCGTTTCCACTATTTTCACCATTCTTATTATTAATAGAGTCAATAAAAAAATCCCCGCAGCCCTGGTAGCCTTAATTGCAGGAACATTAGCTGTCATGGTTTTCAAAATTCCCGTGGAAACCATTGGCACCCGGTTCGGGGAGATTTCAGGCTCTATTCCCTGGCCTAAAATTCCGAATATATCCCTGGAAAGACTTCAGCAGCTCCTCCTGCCGGCTTTCAGTATTGCAATTCTGGCGGGGATTGAATCCCTGCTTTCCGCAGTGGTGGCCGATAGCATGACGGGGAAAAAGCATCATTCCAACACCGAACTCATAGCCCAGGGCTTTGCCAACATTGCCAGTTCCCTCTTTGGTGGAATCCCCGTCACCGGGGCCATAGCCCGAACTGCCACCAACGTAAAAAGCGGGGGTCAGACCCCAATAGCCGGCATAGTTCATGCAATATTTCTATTGGGAGTCCTGCTTTTCCTCAGCCCCTTGGCAGGATTAATCCCACTGGCTGCTCTGGCGGGAATCCTAGCCACCGTGGCCTACAATATGAGTGAACACAACACCTTCCGCATGCTATTAAAGGGACCGAGGGGTGATATTCTAACCCTCCTGGTTACTTTTTTTCTCACAGTCCTGGTGGATCTAACCATCGCCATTCCCGTGGGAATACTCCTGGCTCTTCTGGGATTTATCCAAAAAATGAGCACATCCTCCCAGATAACCATTCATCACAAGGAATTTAGAGACGTGGCCCCGGAGATGGACCCCTTCGGGTTGACGGCCATCGATCTACCGGAAGGGGTAGAAATTTTTGAAATCGACGGGCCTTTGTTTTTCGGTGCTGCGGAAAAAATAAAAGAAGAATTGGGCCTTCAAAACACCCCTCCGCTGGTGAGAATCTTAAGACTTAGGGATGTCCCCTCGGTGGATTCTTCGGGAATCATGGTCATCCGAGAACTGATGAAAAAGGCAAAATTGAAATCCCACCTGATATTTGCAGCCATCCAACCCCAGGTAAAATCGGCCTTTGATAAAATTGGTCTTACCAAGGAGATCGGGGAAGAAAACATCCTACCCAACGTCATTCTTGCTTTGGATCGGGCTAAAAAACTCCTGGGGCATAAGGAATCCTCCCTTTTGGAAAAACTAAGTCTGGGGGGCATTATTTCGCACCTGGAGGCGAAAGACCCTTTTGAAGTCATACAGAAGGCAGTTCCCCACTTGGCTGTACCGGATCATTTAAGAAAACACTTGCAACAATCTTTACTGGAACGGGAGGAACTGGCTTCCACAGGAATGGGGCACGGAATCGCCTTCCCCCATCCCCGCAATCCCATCCTCCCCGAAGATGCACCGGAGTCCATTTCCATAGTCTATCTAAAAGATCCTGTGAACTACGAAGCCGCCGACGGGATTCCAGTCCATACGGTATTTTTTATCCTTTCCCACTCGGTTCAGAATCATTTGAAAGTCCTATCTTTCTTGGCCCGCCAATCCAGTTCCCCGGAGTTCATGACTCTTTTACAAAACAAGGCAGGGCTGAATGATCTGGCAAAGTGGTTAGAAAAGAAGAACAGTTGAGACAATTATCTTCAATATAGCTGGAAAACTCCTGATATAACCAAGGAATTTTCCTATATACAACTAGCATTCAAATAGTTTAATATAGCAGTGTCACAGAACTAAGATGTTTCATGATAAGCAATTATTACTCTATTAAAAAAGTAGGTGTGTTTTGGAGATACTTCTAAAAAAACTTCAGAATCTGCTTATTGTGGATGACGACGAACAAGTCTGCCGGATTCTACACAGGTATTTTACGGAACTAGGTTATGAAGCTCATTACCGAACCCAGCCCGAAGATGCCCTGGAGTTGTTAAATACCCATCAATTTGAAATGGCCTTAATCGATCTTAAAATGCCTAGGCTAACAGGCATTCAATTTATTCAAGAAGCCAAACTTATTCAGCCTCATTTAAAATATGTCGTCTTAACCGGCTCGTTGAACCACTCGGACCAACAGGATCTCCTTAACCTCGGTCTAAACAGAGAACTCATTCTCCATAAGCCCATTAGAGATTTAAGCGAATTTGTGAAGATGTTGAATGATTGTTACCATAGTAGAAACGGGATCTGCAATGACAAATTGTGATTTCATGGCAAATTCCCCCGGATTAATCGGGTTCTAAGGCCTCTTGTGAAATATAATGGCAGGCCAAGTGCCACCTTTGGACAATCACCTCCAAGCCTTATCGCAGGAATCCTTTTATTAGGTGTTTTTGTATTCTTGCTTGTCATTTATGCATTAACTATTCAAAATCTTAATAACCACACCCAAAACAATGCCCACATCCTGGCCCGGTTTCTACTTGGAGCCATGGGGGTAATTGGAATATTAGGAGTTCTTTGGCTTTGGGAAGATCGGATCAGGAAAGACCAACAGAAACTTCTTCAAGAGAGTTACCAACATTCACTCCTCACCATCGAAGCGGAACGGGGGAACCTCGCTCGGGAACTCCATGACACAGTGGCTCAAGAATTGGCTGCACTGAAGATCATCCTCTACCAAATTCCCGTTCTACCGGAGGTGAAAGACCGGCTCCACGGTATCCTCGACAGGGCTCAGGGACAACTTCGACAAGTGGCCTTGGGTCTGAGGCCGCCCTTATTGGATACCTTGGGTCTTCTGGAAGCTCTTAAATACCTGTCCGATACCTTTACCCTGAGGTCGGGCATCCAGGTCAGTCTTCTCATTTCCTCTGGGGATTCCACCCTTATAAAAGGAGACCGAGCGATGAATCTCTACCGGGTAGTGCAGGAAGCCCTCATGAATGCGTGGAAGCATTCCCATGCCCTCAGGGTGAATATTCAAGGTCGGTTCGAATCCGAAAAGCTATTTTTAGATATTTCCGATAACGGAACAGGTATGGACAAAGATGCTTGGGAGTCCCTGGAGTCCACTTCAAATTTTGGCTTAGCCGGAATGAAAGAAAGGATTCAACTCTTGGGAGGATGCTTTACTTTCACTTCAACAAAAGGCTCCGGAACGGTTATTCGACTGGAGGTCCCTGTTTGAAAGTACTCATAGCAGAGGATCATTTCGCCATGAGGGAAGGAATTAAAACGATCCTGGCGAACTCACCGGAGAGAAAATATTCGATTGTGGGTGAAGTCTCCACAATTCAAGAACTTCGCCTTAAAATCTCCGAAACATCACCCGATGTGGTAATCTTGGATATCTCATTGGCCGATGGGAATAGTCTCGAATTCCTCAGGGAAGTAACCCTCCTCAAAATAGAAATCCAATTCCTAATTTTATCCATGTACCATAAGTCTCATTTCGTACTCCGAGCCATGCAAAACGGAGCCAGAGGGTTCATTAGTAAAGAAAGTGCCGGAACTGAACTGCTCAGCGCTTTAGAAACCCTAGAAAAAGGACTGCCCTATCTAGACCCTTTGAGCCTGGAAAACGTTTTAGCGGGTATCAGAACCCTACCCTTGAATTTAACTGAGGTCCCACCTAATTTAGCCATACTGAGTCCCCGGGAAAGGGAAATCTTCTGGCTCCTGATCAGGGGCGAAAATACAAAAATCATCGCCCACACCTTGGATCTCTCGGGGAAAACCGTGGACAATCACCGATTGGCCATCTACGAAAAACTCCAAGTAAAAGGTATGGCGGATTTAATGATCTTCGCCAGGGATTTAGGACTTTTTTAACCCCGATCAAAACCTTCCATCCCCGTATCCCGATGAAATTTCCCACCCCTTGGTGGGATTAGAGGGATTAAGAATCCTGGCACACGGGGTATTTATGTGGTTGACCCAACAAAAGGGGTCATAAAACACAGATAAGCCCTACTTGGCATGGCCCTTGCTATACAAGTTGCAGGAGACAACCATGAATGCCCTTCTGACCGGCCGCCAAAATCAAGTTTTGGTAAATGGTGAAGAGACTAAAAATCTGAACTGCGAAAAACCTTCCCTAGCCGGAAGCGTGAGCCAAAGAGCCTGCGTCTTCTGCGGCAGTCGGGTGGTCCTCTACCCCATTGCCGATGCGGTACATTTGGTCCATGGACCCGTGGGATGTGCCGCTTACACCTGGGATATCCGGGGAGCACTGTCTTCGGGTCCAGAACTCCACCGTCTGAGTTTTTCCACGGATCTGCAAGAAAAGGATGTGGTTTTCGGCGGCGAGAAAAAACTTGAACTCGTCTTGGAAGAACTCATTCCTCATTACAAACCCGAAGCCGTCTTTGTTTACTCCACCTGTATCGTGGGGCTTATCGGGGACGATGTGGGCGCGGTTTGTAAAAAATTTTCCAATAAATATGGCATCCCCGTGCTCCCAGTTCATTCTGAAGGTTTCAAAGGTTCTAAAAAAGACGGGTATAAAGCCGCTGGGGATGCCTTGATGAAACTCATTGGTACTGGGGATATCTCTGACATCGGCCCCCTGTCCATTAATATTTTGGGAGAATTCAACCTGGCCGGAGAAACCTGGATTCTGAGAGAATATTACCGGAAAATGGGGCTGGAAGTGGTGGCGGTTCTGACCGGTGATGGCAGGGTCGCCGATATACGTAGGGCCCACGGGGCAAAGTTAAACCTGGTTCAATGTTCGGGAAGCATGACGAGTCTAGCTAAGCAGATGGAAGAAAAATTCCACCAGCCCTTCATCCGGGTGAGCTACTTCGGCATCGAGGATATGGCTCAGGCCCTTTACGACGTAGCCCGGCAGTTTCCCGATCACCCTGAAGTCATGGCAAAAGCTCAACTTTTGGTAAAAGAAGAACTTAACCACTTGCTTCCAGCTCTGGAGAACATACGCCAGGAGCTGAAGGGAAAAAAAGCCGCCATTTACGTGGGCGGAGCCTTCAAGAGTTTTTCCCTGGTAAAAGCCTTGCGCCATCTAGGAGTGCAAACGGTCCTGGTGGGATCCCAAACGGGAAACAGAGAGGATTACCGGCAACTTCAGGAACTCTGCGACCCAGGAACCGTCATCGTGGACGACTCCAACCCGGCAGAACTGGCCCATTACCTCTTAAAAATGAAGGCGGATATGTTTATCGGCGGAGTGAAAGAAAGACCCCTGGCTTACAAACTTGGCCTGGGTTTTGTGGACCATAACCACGAACGTAAAATCCCCCTGGCTGGATTCCAAGGAATGCTGGAATTTGCCCGGGAGGTTCAAAAAACAGTCTTGTCCCCCGTGTGGAAAGTAACCCGCCCCAGGATAAAAGGTGACACCCCATGACTGCCACCAGAAATGCCTGCAAACTTTGTACCCCCTTGGGAGCTGCCTGGGCGTTTAAAGGGGTAGCAGGAGCCGTAAGCCTCCTTCATGGAAGCCAAGGATGCTCCACCTACATTCGTAGATATATGATAAGCCACTTCCGGGAACCTATGGACATCGCCAGTTCCAATTTTACCGAGGAAACCGCAGTTTTCGGAGGGAAAAGCAACCTGCATACGGCCTTGGACAACCTGGAATCCCAATATCATCCAAGTTTGATTGCCGTAGCCACTACCTGCTTAGCAGAAACCATCGGGGAAGATATGCCCCGGATCCTGAGGGAGTACCAGGAGGGAAGAACCTCCCGGGGTCTGTCCCCCTTGCCTCTAATCTGGGTTTCCACCGCTGCTTACAGGGGAACCCACGCTGACGGTTTTCAAGCCAGTTTAAGGGCCATGGTTTCTCAATTGTGTACGGCTACGGAACCCCGTGACAGAATCAATCTATTTCCAGGAATGGTGAGTCCTGAGGATCTGAGATATCTAAAATCCCTGTGCAGAGGATTCGGATTGGACCCGGTAATTCTCCCAGATTACTCCCGAACTCTGGATGGGGGGCCGTGGAAGGATTGGACCGCCATTCCCCCGGGAGGGACAGGCCTCCATATCATACGCCAAGCGGGAGGGAGCACAGCCTCCCTGGAGTTCACGGGAATTTATACCGGTTCTCAAACACCTGCGGGCTGGTTAGAAGAGAACCTCCAAGTTCCTCGTAAAGTCATGCCCATGCCCTTGGGTTTGGAACTTTCGGACCGCCTCACTGCGGAATTGGAAAATCTATCAGGACTTGAAGCCCCCGATTGGATTGAGGACGAAAGAGATCGCTTGGCTGATGCCTACGCGGATGCTCACAAGTACCTCCAAGGTCGGAAGGCTATGGTCTACGGTGAGGAAGATCTAGCCTTAAGTCTGTCCCTCTTTCTCCGGGAGATAGGGATAACCCCGGTCCTTGTAGCCACAGGCGGGCAAAAAGGACGCCTTGAATCCGCCATGGAAGCGAATTGGCCAGGTTATACAACCCAGGGAGTGAAAGTGGTTTCAGAGGTGGATTTCATGGATATGGAAGAAACGGCCCTAGGTCTGACCCCCAATATCATCTTAGGCCACAGCAAAGGATACAAGCTGGCTAAAACCCTGAAGGTTCCCCTGCTCAGGTTAGGATTTCCCGTTCACGACAGATTCGGAGGCGCCCGGATTCCCCACATCGGTTATCGGGGGACCCTCAACCTGTTGGATCGAATCGTGAACACCCTCTTGGAAGAAGAACAAAGTATGAACCCCGTAGGCTACACCTACTTCGGATAAAAGGAGATTATCATGGGCTTGAATTTGGAAAATCATCCCTGCTTTAACGCAAAATCCCGGACTACCCACGCCCGGGTACACCTCCCTGTAGCTCCCCGGTGCAATATCCAGTGTAACTACTGTAACAGGAACTTTGACTGCGCCAATGAGAGTCGTCCAGGGGTTACCACCTCCGTATTGACCCCCACTCAGGCTATGGCGTACCTAAAAGGCATTGTTTATAAAAATTCAGCGGTATCCGTGGTGGGGATTGCAGGCCCCGGAGATCCTTTCGCCAATCCCAAGGAAACCATGGAAACCCTCCGGTTGGTCCGTCAGGAATACCCTGAAATGCTTCTCTGCGTAGCCACAAATGGCCTGGGTATTCTTCCTTACGTGGAAGAATTAGCCGAACTCCAGGTTTCCCATGTGACCCTCACTATAAATGCCGTGCGGCCAGAAATAGGCAGCCGGGTCTATTCCTGGATGCGTTACGAAAATCGGACCCAGGGCGGGGAGGAAGCTGCCCGATATCTATGGAACCGCCAAGCCACCGCCATTGCTGCCTTAAAAGAGGCTGGGGTCATGGTAAAAGTGAATACCATCTTCATCCCCGGATACAACGACACCCACATAGACGAGGTAGCCAAAACTGTGGCGGATTTGGGCGCAAATATTCTAAACATCATGCCCCTTTACCCCGTAAAAGGCACTTTTTTTGAAAGCCTACCTCAACCGAACCACGACCAGATGATGAGCGCACGGCTAACCGCCGGACACTACTTACCGCAAATGGCCCATTGCCAAAGATGCCGAGCTGATGCTGCTGGCTTCCTAGGGGAAGAAATGAAACAGGAAGTTTTGGATGCTCTGAGGACCGCTGCTGGCCTGTCACCAGTCAAAAGAGGGACAGACCTCGGTGGGATGAGTGGGATGAGGGACAGACCTCAATCAAACCATATTCACGCCCCCACCAGACCCTTCATAGCCGTAGCCACTTTAGAGGGCATCCTAATCAACCTCCATTTGGGTGAAGCTCTAGATTTTCATATTTATGATGCTGGAACCCAGGATTCAAGACCAATGGAGGTTCGACGAGCACCCCCCGCGGGCACCGGGGATGATCGCTGGCAGGCTATGGCAGATCTCCTCAAAGACTGTAGTGATATTCTTATCAGCGGCATAGGAAAACGGCCAAGGGAGGTGCTCACTGCCACAGGCATCCTCGTTCACGAAGTGGAGGGCCTTGTCAGTGAAGGCCTAAAACTCCTTCGAGCCTCGGAGGATCTCACACCCATGACCCGAAGATCCAAAGTGAGTTGCACCAGCGGATGCGGCGGCACCAGTACCGGTTGTAATTGAGATTGCCCCAGGTTAAATAAAATTTATTTTACATGTTAAAACCCAAAAGGGAAAAGGAAGGAATTGATGACCAAGCCCGAAAAACATATTTTAGTCTGTGCAAGCTTTCGATTGGGCGGAACACCCCAGGGTGTCTGCCAGAAAAAAGGATCCACCAATCTTTTAGGTTACCTGGAAGGGGAGTTATCAGATCGGGGAATGGACAATGTGATTGTCTCATCCACCGGATGTTTGAATGTCTGCGACAAGGGCCCCATCATGGTAGTATATCCAGAAAATACCTGGTATGGCGGAGTGGACAGCGAAGTCAAGGTGGATCTCATTTTAGATGCATTGGAAAAAGAAGACCAAGAATCTTCCTTGGTAATAACTTAATTAGGGATGCTGGGAGCCTTAGGGGCTCCCAGCTTTGATGGGGCTCTCAGGGAAATAGGATTTTTCTCCCCACCATGGAAGTGGGCCCCAAACCCTTTCGGGTGTAAAAATCCAAGGCGCTTTGATTGTTTCGATCGGCTAAAAGTTGTACACGGGTAGAACCCTTCTTCCTGGACCATTCTAAGGCGCTCGCCAGGAGGTCTGACCCCCAACCCTGCCCCTGCCGATCTTCCCTGACTACCAAATCTTCTAACAGTCCGGAATACCCCCCTTCCGAGGTAGAAATATTCAATTGAACTGTGACCATCCCTATCACATCCCCCTTATCCTCAGCTACGAGTACGAGGTTCCGTTCCTCATCCTCCAGCATCAACTCCAATCCCCTTTTTTGACGGCTCGAATCCACCGTGAAGTCCGGTTCCTTTTTGAACAATTGGGCTAAAAGATCAGCCAAGACGGGAATGTCACCTAAATTAGCCAATCTCACCCCTGAGGGAAAGGCGTTAATTTTCTGATTCATAAGGCAATAATATAAAACATCTTGCATTTAGTCCAGAGTTTATACATTTATGTAGACATATTTCAAACATATATGTATGTTTATCCTATGAAAACTCCTTTATGGGTGGATACCACCCTCCGTGACGGAATTCAAGCGCCGGGAATTAGCCTCTCCCCTGACCAAAAACAGGGTATATTTTCCTCCTTGCTGGACCTGGGCTTGAGATCTATTGAAGTAGGGATTCCCGTTCAAGGCCCCCAGGAAAAGGAATTTATCTCCTGGTGCGCCACCTATCCCGAGGTAGAAACCATCGCATGGAACCGCCTCAAGGAAGAGGATGTGGAAGCGTCCCTGGACTGTGGGGTCACCACTTTACACTTGGCCGTTCCTGCGGGTCAGGCATACAGGGAAAGCTTGGGACATTTGACCAATGCTCAGATCCTCAAAACAGCGGAGCGACTATTATCAATTATTATCAAAAACAACAAAAAGGCCACTCTGGGGGTGGAGGATGCGCCCCACTGCGATCCTGGATTTTTGAAGGAACTTTTCATGACCGCCCAGCATGCAGGAGCTTTCCGAGTACGTTTAGCCGATTCGTTAGGTTCCCTTAGCCCTTCCCAGACCCACAGTCTCATCAGCCCCCTCACGGAGGTACTAACTATTCCCATGGAATTCCACGGCCACAACGATTTGGGAATGGCCACAGCCAATGCCTTCAGTGCTTGGGAAGCGGGAGCACAAGCTATTAGTACCACCATTGGAGGATTGGGAGAACGCGGGGGGCATACCGCTCTAGAAGAGGTAGCCGCAGCGGTGGAAATTATTTCCGGTAGTCCCTCGGGAATTCATTGGAAAAATCTCGAAACCTGTGCCTCACGAATTTTCCAGATACTAAATAAACCCATCCCCCCTCACAAACCCCTCCTGGGTGAAAAGATCTTCGAACATGAAGCAGGAATGCACGTGGATCTTCTACATCGGGGTAAGGAGGTCTCCTGTGTACACCCCGATTTTTTAGGTCGGAACCACCACATCACCCTATCGCCCCAAGCTGGTAGACGAGTGTTGGAATACTTTGCCCGATTGTGGGGACACACCTTGAATCCGAAAGAACTGGCCACCTTACTTAAACGATGGAAATCAACCTGGCAACACCGGGATTTCACCCCTACCGCGACCCCGGAAGATCTACTTAAATCCCTCTTGGAGCACCTGCATGCATGAATACTCCCATCCCTTTTGCCGGGGAAAACTTGTCCCCCTCCTCTCACAAATTAGTCAGGCCTTGATCCAAGAGATGTCCACCCGGGAGATCATGGACCTGGCGGTTTCCACCCTGTTTGAGGGTCTGGAGAATGTAAAAAGAGTGGGACTTACCATTTTTAACCGGGAAACCGGGTCTGTATTTCTGGAATCAGCGGCGGGATATACGGATGAGGAAAGGCAGAAGGGTATTTACCGTCTGGGGGAAGGAGTCACCGGTTGGACCGTCCAATCCGGATTGCCCATCATCATCCCTCAGATTTCTAAAGATACAAATTTCCTAAACCGTACGGGAGCCCGCACCCCCGAGGATATAAAAGACCTGGCTTTCCTCTGCGTGCCGGTGAAAATGGGATCCCAGGTGTTAGGTACCCTTTCTCTGGAACGAACAACCGCTGGCTCCTATTCCCTGACCCAGGACCAGGAAGTGCTGTTTGTGATTGCCGCCATGATTGCCCAGAGTGTGGAGCTGCATCAAGCCCGGGATGAGGAGAACACCAAGCTTCGGCGGGAGAATTCAAGACTCCAGGAGCAGTTAAAAAACACTTTTCATCCTTCTCATATTATTGGGAATTCTACCCCCATGCGGCAGGTCTTCGGCTACCTGGAAAAGGTATATAACAAAACCACCCCGGTACTAATTCTCGGGGAGACGGGAGTGGGTAAAGAGGTGGTCGCCAGCGCCCTGCATTATAATTCCCCCCGTGCTTCCGGCCCCTTTATTAAGTTCAACTGTGCAGCCCTTCCGGAAAATTTGGCGGACAGCGAACTCTTCGGTCACGAAAAAGGCTCTTTCACCGGAGCCGTAGCCATGAGAAAAGGCCGGTTTGAAGAAGCGGATGGGGGAAGTATTTTTCTTGACGAAGTGGGAGAATTAACCCTTCCCATCCAGGCGAAACTACTAAGAGTTCTGCAACAAAGGGAATTGGAAAGAGTGGGGGGAAACAAGACCATCTGCGTGGATATCAGGCTCATAGCCGCTACAAACCGGGACCTTCCCACTATGATCAAGAATGGTCAATTTCGAGAAGACCTTTTCTACCGGCTGAATATTTTTCCTATTACCCTCCCCCCCTTGAGAGAAAGAGGAAGCGACCTCCTTCTTTTGGCGGACTTTTTTGTGGAAAAATATTCCAAGGCCCACAATCCGGCGGTGAGAAGAATTTCCACTCCGGCTATAGAACTTCTCTCCACCTACCATTGGCCAGGAAATGTCCGGGAACTGGAAAATGTCATAGAGAGAGCGGTTATCCTTGCGGATGACGGGGTCATCCATGCCTACAACCTCCCCCCCAGTCTTCAATCGGCGGAAAGCTCTGGAACCAGATACACCGGAACCTTAGAAACCATGCTGGAAAAGGTGGAGAAAGAGATGCTGGTGGAGTCGGTTAAAAGCTCCCAAGGGAATATGGCCCAAGCGGCCCGGGATTTAGGACTTACCGAAAGGGTAATGGCCCTGCGGATGAAAAAATACAACCTGGACTGGCATTTGTACCGGGGGGTGAGTTAGACAAAGGGGAGGTCTCGATTTATTAAACGACCTTGATATCTTTCGAGATAGGATTCATATTTAGCCATGTTTTTTTTATATTCAGCCACCCTGGTTGTACTGTCTTTTGCCTTCCTTTCTACACTGCTAGACGGCCTCAGGTTCCGTTCCCTCTGGCGGTTTTCCTTGACCGTTTTTATCGGAACCTTAATCATTCAGACAACCATAACTTCCTTTGAATCGTCCCAGGTACGGGAACTTTTGGATTCGTGGAAAATGGGACCTCTGGAAGAAAATCTGTCCATGATTTTTTTTGGAATGTACGTTATGCCGCTGATTCTTTTTCAAAATTGGCTCTGTAAAAAAAAAGCCACCCAGTTTGAGTTTAACTCTTTTCGTCGGTTTTTTTGTTATTACGCTAACCCTAGCCTTTATGAAACCAGGGTTTTGGAGGTTTTCAGAGTTCGATTTTTTAACTATTGCGGCTTTTTCTGGATTTTTTGGTTGTTTAGGCATATATACCTGGGTTCTCATCGACGGATTAAAGGGTACATGGAAGGCCTCAGCTCCAGCTGGTGACTATTTTTTTGTATTTGCCTTCGGTTTGTTCCGTCTTGTTTATGAAACAATCATCAATGTAAATCTGAGTTCTATTCCTTCCCTCATTCAGGAAATTCACCGCCCCCTTTTTGCTCTCCTTTTAGGAGGAGGTATCTTGTTTCAGAGCATAAAATACCAAGTGAAGAATGCCTTAGATACATCTTCCGTCATTCCCCAAAGTCAATTCTATATAGAATATGGACTCACAGAAAGAGAATCTGAAATTGTTGCAGAACTCTGTTCAGGGATCAGTACCAAAGAATGCGCAGAAAAATTATTTATTTCAGAGAAAACAGTGAACTCTCATTTACATCATATCTTTCGCAAATGCCATGTCACCAGCAGGAGCCAGCTCTTGGCACGAATGCGTCAGACATCCCAAACCATAGAAAATCATGGGCTAAATTAACTTCCATAGATTGCTTTGGGTTAATAGTTTTCAACCTGTCCGCCACCTTACCCTTTATCCACCTAAAACCTAAACCCGAAGAGGAACATGGGAACTGGTGCTGTATAAAATTTCCCATTATCTGCTGAAAAACTGCCCATATCTACATGGATAAAACTTTGAGGTTTTGGATTGATGAGCCTATACCCAGCAAAAAGCTGTAGACTCAGGTACCAAGGAACCTCCCAACTTACAAAGTTGAACTGGTACCCTAGCCGCAGCTCCACAACCAACCCAAATCCATGGGTATATTTACCATTCACATTTTCATAACAGGATAGGTATTGGGGAAGAATGAGACCTTCCACATGAAAGCCTTCCCATATGAACCTTCTATAAGCGGCTTCTAAAGAGAATAACTGCTGACTTCCCGGATAAGCTATCATTCTGGTAATTTCACTGTTCTGATAGGCAATTCCAAACACAAGCTCATCTACCGCAGAAATCTTCCTGTTGTACTGCAGGAAAAAGATATCGATATCCGGTCCAATCTCCAAAGCCGACAGGTAGGGACTTGATTGAGAAAACACTGGCACACTTAATAGCGTGATCAACCCAACTAATATTATTTTTATATTACTCATGACGTAACTATGAACTGGAGGAGGAGCTTTTAGCTATAATAAAACAATCCATTTTGGCCCTGAAGTGCAAATTGGGCAAATTACTGATAGAAAGGAGCAGCCCCTAAAGGGGGACAGACCTCTTCCGAAATCTAAAAAAATTACTTCTGAGAATATTTTCATACTTTTTTCACAAAACCCTCAAGCAAACACGTCAAAAAAGCTTTCCGTGATGATGTGAGAAAACCTAGAAACCTGCTTGAAGAAGCCTGGTAATACATCGAGGCTGGCTACAATCATGGGCAGTTATAACTGAGTCTGAACAATTAAACATTTTCGATAACAATCCGGCGGAACCGGATGAAAACTAATATTATGGCTATATTCCTACTTATGACGATACCCAGCCTTGTGGCCCAATCCAACGCAACGGATTTAGATGATCTTCGGGCTCTCCTCATCACCCCACCCACCGAACAGGAAAAACAACTTCTTTCCATCGATCCCTCTTTCGCAATAAAATTAGAAAGAGATCCCGTGTCCAATAGTGAGTTTTATTCGGACGATGTTCAATTATGCCGAGACAAGATCAGCTTCCAAACCCCCTGGGGTGACCGCACCACGGGGTACATTTACAAGCCCCTCTTTTCACTTGGCCCACGTCCAGGGGTTCTAGCTTTATCAGGGAGCCCGGGTCATGCCATGTCCATTAGTACTTTTTCCCGGGATTTAGCTAAAAAGGGTTTTATAGTCTTATTTTTTAATGCCCTCCCCACACGACTACCCAAGGATCGAGTTCTCACCCCTGAGGTGGACATCCAGGGGGATATTGCCCTCATAAAGGAATACCGGGTTGCTCTCCACATTTTGAGAACCCTGCCCGAGGTAGATAAAAATAAACTGGGAGTCTGTGGTGTGAGTATGGGAGGAATTTTTGGCTCTCCCTTGGCGGGATTGGAGTTGGATGTGAAAGCCTTTCTTTACCAGATCTCCTTACCAGGATTAGTCCACCCATCCCTACTGGGTAGACCCCTGGGCAACTTCCTCGAAACTCAAAAATCTAAAATGCCCCGGGAAACATATATTCAGACTATGAAATCCTATTTAGCCTACGAAGGAATCCGGTATACACAAGTTCCCCGAACGGCCCCCATTCTTTGGCAGAATACCACCGGGGACAATCTTCTAAAAAAGTCCCTGGTCGACAGCTCTTTTGAATTGTCCGGTGGGCCGAAGCAGCAGATTTGGTACCCCGGAGGGCATGGGGTGAGTGATCAAATGTCTCAAGATGGAATTGCATGGCTTTTGGAAGAATTAAACTAATGTCTAGTAAATTTGTGTTTTCTAAATCCATATATTATATGGATTTAGAAAACTTCTTCACATAAAATCCCTAAAATCCCACAAAAAATCATTAAAAATAGGTGGTATAAATAATGAAAATTCCTCATTTTTTACATTTCATAGAT
>CAZUXL010000067.1:0-19073 GCA_964624355.1 uncultured Spirochaetales bacterium | reverse complement strand
CCCAGGGAGGCATCCAGGATGAAGGCCGCCACCATGGTGTCAAACCAAATACTCGGAAGTTCAATTCCCCGGGCTTTGAGAATCTTCCAGTCAAATTTTAAATTTTGACCCGCAATCTTGAGACCGGGGGTCTCTACCAAGTCCTTTAATCGGGCTGTGACCTCTTGGGGATCCCAGGCCACTCCCTCAGGACAGATCAGGGGGACGTAGTAGGCTTTTTCGTCCTCAAAACTCAGGGAAAATCCCACCAAAGCCGCGGTCCAGGGATCTAGAGAGTCGGTTTCCAGATCCAGGGCAAAGGCCCCGGCCTTCTTAGCCTGGGTAAATACCCTATCCAGATCCTCCAGGGTAAGGAGGGTTTTATACTGGCCTTTTGTGGCGGGAAGTGGGGCAGGGGCAGGGGTGGGCTCGCCTGCGAACAAGTCACCCTGTTGCCCCTGTTCTGTTTTGGCTTTTTCATTTTCGGTGGGTTGTGGGCCCGGGGTGGGAGGGGCAAACGCATCCAAGTCCGTAACGAGGGATTTTGTTCCCAGGGATTTAAAAATCTCCCGGGCCTCAGGGGCCCCGGACCACTGGAGAACACAGCCGGAGGACTCACAGTTTAAGGGGATATCATCCTTGAGAATGACCAGAGACCGGCTCAAGTCCGCCATCTCCTTTCCATCCGCAAGCTTGGTCCTTTGGGCAACGGAGGTAACTTTGTCCAAGTTTTCATACAGATTATCCAAAGTTTGGAATTCTGCCAGAAGTTTGGCTGCGGTCTTTTCCCCGATGCCTTTGACTCCGGGGATATTGTCCGAAGCATCCCCCAGAAGACTCAGGAAATCTATGATCTGATCCGGGCGTACACCCTTGTCATCATAGACTTCCTCGGGTCCAATTTCCGCAAATCCCCCCCCCTTATCAGGTTTGAGCATACGGATAGGTCCGCCGATGAGCTGCATCAGGTCTTTATCACCGCTTACCACGTAACAGGGTCTGCCTTCATCCCGGCAAACCTTGGCCATGGCCGCCAGCAGGTCATCCGCCTCGTACCCATCCTGTTGCATTACAGGAATCTTTAGAGCTTTAACCACTTGATCGATGAGGGGGAGCTGGTCCAAAAGATCTTGGGGGGCTGCATCCCGATGTTCTTTGTAGGGTTTATAAAGTTCATGGCGGAAGGTAGGGGTCCGGCTGTCGAAGGCCAAGGCCAGATGTTTAATTTTTTTATCCCGAATCAGGGAAAAAATCATTTTAAAATAACCGTAGAAAGCTCCAATGTTGCGTCCGTCGGGACTGGTAAGGGGTCTTTGGGCAAAGGCAAAGTAAGCCCGGAAGATCAGGGCAAAGGAGTCAATAATATATAGGGGTTCTTTCATGCGTTGATGTCGATAAGGCTGGAAACTGAGTCCGATCCGGAATACAGGGATTTCCCTTTTCTAGGTCGCCGGATTTTCAAGATTTCCTGCCGTACTTCCTCCATTTTTGAAGTTAAAAGCCGGCGGTTTTGGGTGTTTTTTTCCAGGACCTGTTTCCTGAGGGTTTCCAGACTGTCTTTCAATCCGGAAACCTCTTCCTGGTCCTCTTTTTCGTAAGCATGGCGGTAAACCGCTTCTAGGGGGTCTATCACCTTTTGAACCTGGAAGATTTCGGCTACTATGGATTCTTCCAAGGCTACCTGGGATTGAAGATGGTCCACAGAACCATTTTCGATGCTCTTTTTTTCTTGGTCCAGGACGTTGAGGTAGTGATGGAATTTATCCCGTTGAAGTACCAGGTTCTCTTTCAATCTCTTGAGGAGAGCTACACGGTGGTCTAATTCTTGCCGGGTCAATCCTACCCCTCCTGGCCGGTTTAACCGGCGATGTTCACACCGGAATTGTTGGCCACATTCATGTCACCCACTTGTGGGAGAATCGAAGCCCAGGCTTCCCGGAGGTCCATCATAAGACCTTTTACTTCTAT
This sequence comes from uncultured Spirochaetales bacterium, assembly GCA_964624355.1. Lineage (GTDB taxonomy): Bacteria > Spirochaetota > Spirochaetia > JABEVK01 > JABEVK01 > CAZUXL01. The sequence continues at coordinate 17,126 of CAZUXL010000067.1, read as the reverse complement.
CAAGGGGTCAGAGAGCTTTTTCATGTTCCCCTCTTTGATTTTTTCGTTGAAATACATGTAGAGGCTGAAAAGGTTTTTGGCGATGTCGCCGCCTTTTTCGAAGTCTAATCCCGCCATGAGCTCGGTAACAATATCCTGAGATTTCACCAGGGCATTGTGAATTTGATCCAGCTGCTTTGATTGGCCGCCGATCAATTCCGCAGCGTAACCCAGTTGTTTAATGGCTTCATCGTAAAGCATGATCACCAACTTTCCCTGACTGGCGGTTTTTACCCTGGTCTGGCGGTAAGCATTCAGCTGGCTGTTCATAACACTCATGATTCCCCTCCCGGAAAACAGTTCTCTCTTAAGAGTATCGGCGGAAATCTGAAAGGCTTTAGAAATATAATCATCGGGCGTTGTCCTTTAAACTGGAAACCGGTACCACCTGGTACCCCTGTAAAGTCAAGGCATTGAGCAAGATATCGAGGTATTTAAAAAAGCCTTCCCCCGTTCTAGCATCCTTCATTCCCAAGGTCAAGGGAATGATAGACCCGGGTTTCTTTTCCCGAAGGATGGTTTCAATGGCATCGATGACGTCCACTTCGTCGGTTCGGGAACGAATAAATTCCACATCCCGGCTCACATAGGTGTAGCTGGCGTTTTGTCCGCCGCGGATGACCGAGTCGTCCAAATAATAGTTGGGACTATGCCAATAAAGGGTCATTTCCTTGCCGGTGAGATTAAAATAATCGTCTTCATTCCTGGAAAGTCCGGACTTGATAAACTCGGGATCCATTTTAAAACGGGGATCGGACATGTCAAACCAGAGGGAAAAGCCGCTCGCCATTTCTTGACCGCTTTTACTCAGTTCCACAGTGGCATTGGGCTGACGGCGCATAAATTCCCCATTGATAAAGAAAGTCGAGCGGAAATTGTAGTCCTTCAAAGCCCGAAGTACTTCGGGGAGGCCTTCGGCGGAGGTGCTGGCATCGATGCTCAGGGTCACTTCCCTTTTTCTCAGGCGACTACCGTGGGAGAAAAGATCTTTAGCCGAGGGTTCTTCCAGGGAAGGGAAGGGGTCATAATTCCTTTCCGGATAAACCAGGAGGTTTTCTGTGCCTCCAGCCTTGAGATTCCTGAGCATGATCATATTGCGGTAGGGGCCCAGGACCTGGGATTCCAAGTACACCCGGAAGGCGGTGGAAGTGGTCACGCCGGGGGCGAGGGCCATGGTATCCACGCTCAGCCATCGGCCTTGACCGGACCAGAGGTAGGACTTTCCTCCGGCCTGGGCCCCCAGCTTTCCCTCAGGGGTATAACCCACTTGGTCCAGGGTACTGAAAAACAGAATACTTCCTTGGGGAGCTTCGGAAGTGTACCGGGCGGTATAAGAAGTGCCGGAAATGATCAGATTTTGTTCCCCGGCGTAAACCGCAAACCGTGCACCTTCTTGGGGAATGGTTCTGAGTTCTTTCAGGGAAGCGGGACTCCTCAAACTCACTCCCGAACCGGTGACCAACGCCAGTTCTGATCCGGAGGGGGACAGGAGAATGTTCATAATTGGTTGATCCTGGGGACCCAGGAGGGTTTGAATTCCAGAGGATGTGATGCGGAATACTTCGTATTTTTCACCGCCCTGGTAAAGGCTTCGGCTTAAAAGAGTGGCCTGACCCTTCCCAGTCCAAAGCACTCTCATAATTTCTAATCCCGTGGGAAGGGGTTTAAAAATTATGGGCTGGGTGGAGGGGTAAAAGTCTTGAGTTTCCAAAGGATAGAGAAAAAGATTCCTTCCCCGGAGGTTGAGCAGAACCCAGGATTTTTCTGGGGACATCCAAAATTGATCCTTATCAGGGTCGAAAAGATAGGGGAGTTTTCCTACGATGGTTCCCGTTCTAAAAAGTCCCCCGTAAAGACTATGGGTGAAGAATTGCTCCGGGAGGATCCGGTAGATAAATTCTTCCAGGACGAGGTAGAGGGATCCATCCTCTCCCCAGGAGGCCGAGGATTTGGTACCCTTTCCCAGAAGGCGGTAATTTTCTGTGGGGACTCGGGATTCATCGAGCTGTTTAATGGAGAAATAATACACGCCGCCAGCCTTGGCGTAGATGAAAAAACGGGAGTCCGGAGACCAGAGAATAGGGACTTCCCGATAGTTTAAAGGAATATTCTCTGAGATGGTGAGAGTATTTCCTGTGGAGGGTTCAAACAGGATCAAATCGCCCCTCACCAGGGACTTGGGTTTTTGGTACATGAGAAACCGGCCGTCGCTGCTGACAGCCTGGGGTAAAAGTTTACCCTCGGGAACAGATTTACCGGAAACAAAGGACTCCAGATTGACCTGGGTCATGGTCTTCAAATCAGGGGCGGAGCGGAATACCCCGAAGCGGTTTTGAATTTGGATTTGACCTGTTTTGGGCAGGTAGAGAAGACTTTCGGGCATGAAGGTCAGGGCTTCCAGCGATTTTTTTCCAGGTTCGCCCAAGAAATGACCGGAAATAGTACCTGCTTCCGGGGAGGGGGCCGTGGCTTTAAAGACCACCTTATTGGTGGCTCCCAAACTTAAATCTGAAAATTCCACCTCGGAAAAAAGGGGTATAAGGGTTCCAAGAAATAATAAGACCAAGGGAATACGCTTCATTTTAGTATTATCGGACGATCAAGGTGGATTTGCTTTGAATAAACGAATGTATTTCTTCGTCGAGGCTATCAATTTTTTTATTCAATACGAGAATTCTATTAAGAAGAATATCCTTTTCCTGGCGCTCCAGGGGAGCCAAGCACTCCTCCAATAACTCTTGCCAGGAATCGGAGGGGCGCTGCTGAGATCCGCAGGAAGGACAAAACCGAAAACTTCGGTCTAAAACTTTGCCACATTGGGGACAGAACCCTATATCGTCCATAAGGTTGATTATAGTGAAAGTTCAGGGGCAATTCAAATTTTATTGAAGTTTTTAGAGGTTATTTGGACAATTAGTTGGGAGTTGCCAACTTCTCTTCGGCTTGCTTTCGTCCGCGTTGGGCCTCAGGGGAATTGGGATTGAGTCTTAGGGCTTCGTCGTAGGCTGTTTTAGAATTTTTATAATCTTTGGCCTGGAGACGGGCAAATCCCAGTCGTTCCCACCATTTGGCCGTGGAGGGTGCGTGGTAAATGGCCGTGGTCAGGGCGATGTCTGCCCGGTTGTAATCCCCTAATTGAAGGTAGATCTCCCCCATAAAGTAATATACCAACTCAATCCTGTCCCCTGTGGGTGCCAAAACAGCGTACTGTTCAAAATATTTGAGAGCTTCCTTGGATTTTCCCAAGTAGTAATTGGCCTCACCGGCAATCTCGTTGATTCTCCAATCGAATTTGTTCTTGGCTAAGGCTTCTTCTGCGAATTTGATGGCTTGGGCATAGTCTTTTAATCGGAGGAGGGACCATCCTAAAACAGTGTATGAATCCATATTATCTGGTCTGGCGGTGATTTCTGTTTTACACACTTCAATAGCGGCTTTGAAATCCCCTTGTCTGTAAAGAAGCAGGGCATCTTTTTTAGGATCGTCCTGGGCTCCCAGGGTGAAGGTGGTCAATAAAAGGAGGAGAATAGAAGTTTTATACATGGGAGGTTTCCTTTTTTTCTGGCATGGTGCAGATACCGTTGAACTTTGCACCGGGTTCCATGATGATTTCTGGGCAGGTCATGTCTCCGTCCACCCGGCTCCCGGAATGGAGTTCGATTTGAACCTCGGCCATGATATTACCCTTAATGGTCCCCCGAAGATTTACATTTTTTGCTTGAATTTTCGCTTCGACTAGGGCCTCAGGGCCAACAAAAAGATCCCCTGTGGCTTTAATATCTCCACGGAAATGGCCTTTAATCATAAGAGGCTTGGTAAAGGTCATTTCACCGGTGAAATTAATATCCTCCGCCAGTACCGTATCCAGTTCTCTTTCATCTATTTCATTAAAGTGAAGTTCAGCCATGGTTCCTCTTAAGTAAAAACATCCTATTCTCCCGATGTGCCGGTGTCAAGGGCGGTTTCCAAGACCTCCCGGGTGCGGGTGAAGGACTCCTGGACTTGATGGCGCATTTCCTTGGTGTAGGGATTGAAGGTTTGAAGGTCCAGGAAGAGTTGATAGGGATCATTGCAGGTTTGTTGGACGATTTCCAAAAGGCTTCGGTACCCTTTTGTGGCCATGGGGCTGGGTTGTAGTTTTAAATCCCCCAGTACCCTTCCTATGAGGTGGGTAATGCCCTGGGTGTAGGCTGCGGTCCGGTCGTGTTCGTCCGGGGTCATTTCCAGGACCTGCAGCCCCATTTGGGTTTCAAATGACTTTTTCCAGAACCAGGCCCCTTCTGTGGCATGGCGCAGGGGATACAGAACCAAGGGAAGGCCTTGGGTACCGGCTTTGGCGGAGTCCGGACCGAACATGGGATGGGTGGCTAAAAGGGGGGTCTCCGGGGGGAGGATTTCCAGCATCCATTTTGAGGGCATCACCTTTACTGAACAAGTGTCTGCGACTAGGGTGCCCGGACCTAAAAGTGGTGATATTTGCCTGAGCACATCGGGTAAAGAGTTTATGGCGGTGCAAAGAAAGAGGGTTTCTGAAAGGCAGACCTCTTCCAATGTGGCCGCCATGACTCCCACAGGCAAGGGGCGGTCAGAACGGTTATAAACCTTAACCCGGTGATACTTCGCCAGTTCCTGAGCCCAAAAGGCTCCGAATCGGCCCATTCCATAGACGCCTACATCCATGGGATTACTTTAAAAGTCCCAGGTCTTTCATCACTGTTTTCAACCGGGTTTTTAGAGCCTCATCCATGGGACACAGAGGGAGCCGGAAGCTTTCTTGCATGCGCCCTTGGAGGGCTAAAGCGGTTTTCACGGGAATGGGGTTGGTATCCAAAAATATAGCTTTGAACAGGGGGAGGTAACGGAAATGGATTTTTCGGGCCGTTTCCAGGTCGCCCCGGTTCACTGCGGCCACAATTTCTTCCATTTCTTTCGGGATGAGATGACTGGCCACGGAGATCACCCCATCACCCCCTAAAGCGACTAGGGGCATGGTCAGGTTGTCATCCCCGGAAAGGACACAGAAATCCTTCGGACGCCGGGCTAGAACTTCCATCATTTGCGCCAGATCACCCGAGGCTTCTTTCACACCCACGACTAAAGGATGGGCGGCCAACCGCATAAGGGTGTCGGTTTCCATGTTTTTCCCCGTGCGCCCGGCAATATTGTAAATGATCATGGGGAGATTAGAAGCCTCAGCTATGGCCATAAAGTGCCTATACATCCCTTCCTGGGAAGGTTTGTTGTAGTAGGGGACCACTTGGAGACAGGCGGTTGCTCCCATGTCCTTAGCCCTTTTCGTGAGCATAATGGCTTCATCGGTGGAATTGGAACCGGTGCCGGCGATGATGGGAATCCGCCCATCGGCCATACGGATCACCTTTTCAATGATCCGGGAATGTTCCTCGTGGCTCAAGGTGGGGGATTCCCCTGTGGTCCCCATGGGCACGAGACCGGAAATACCTGCGGCGATCTGGTCTTCAATCAGATCATGAAGAGCTTTTTCATCCACTTCACCGTTGACGAGGAAGGGGGTAGCGAGGGCTGTGTAAACACCTTTGAACATTTTAGACTCCTTACCGACCTTTGAGCAGGTCTTGGGCAAACTCTTCTACTTCGATATACCCGGTTTTTTTATTTTTGACCAGCCACTCAGCCGCCAAGACAGCCCCTAGGGCAAATCCTCCCCGGCTTCGGGCGGTGTGGCGGATTTCCAGGGTGTCCGCATCACTGTCGAGCATTACTGAGTGAATTCCGGGAATGCTTCCTCCGCGGACCGAGGCCACATGAAGTTCCTCATCCCGTATCTGCCGGTCAATTCTACCGGAATTGATTTCTGTTTTTCGGGGAAGAGCCCTGAGGATGCGGTTTGCGGTGGTGAGGGCTGTTCCTGAAGGGCTATCCTTTTTCAATTTGTGGTGATACTCCGTCACAAAGATGTCGTAGGCGGTGATGTCTTTGATCATGGCGGCTGCTTGTTCCACCAGGGCGAAAAACATGTGGGCTCCTACGGAAAAATTGGTTCCATGAACCAGCCCAATGCCGGATTTTTCCACCAGCGTTTTCACTTCCCCGGCAATATTTTCCCAACCCGTGGTTCCTAATACCGCCGACACACCGGCCTGGGTATAGGACTTAATATTTTCCGCAACCCCCTCCGGGAGGGAAAACTCGATGGCGACGTCGACACCGGCCAAGACCTCGGGGGTCAAGACCTGTACATCACCCACACCGGGGGCGCGGTCAACCCTGGTGACTACGGTGTGTCCCCGGGCTTTCAGAATGGATTCAATTTCCCGGCCCATGCGGCCGTATCCCACAATCACAACTTTCATTAATTTCCCACCTGGACCAAAGTAACAGCGGCAGTATTAAGGATATCATCAATGGAACATCCCCGGCTGAGATCACTCACAGGCTTGGCAAAACCTTGGAGGAAGGGGCCGTAGGCTTCGGCGTTGGCAAAGCGCTGGACCATTTTATATCCAATATTTCCCGCTCCCAAGTCTGGGAAAACCAGGGTGTTAGCCTTTCCAGCAACGGATGACCCGGGGGCTTTTTTTGTCGCCACGGAGACCACGAGGGCGGCGTCGGCCTGAAGTTCCCCATCTACATTTAATCCAGGGGCTTTTTCTTTAATCAGGCGAGTTGCTTCCACGACTTTATCCACATCCGCGTGGGAGGCGCTGCCCTTGGAACTGAAGCTGAGCATGGCCACCGCCGGTTCTCCTCCGATGAATTTTTTAAAGCTGGCGGCGCTGGCGATGGCGATTTCTGCCAGCATGGGGGCGTCGGGATCGGGGTTCACGGCACAGTCCGCAAAGATCATAAGCCCCTCTTGTCCCCATTTCTTATCGGGAAATTCCATGACAAAACAACTGGAGGCGTATTTGGAGCCCGGTGCGGTACGGATAATGGGGAGGGCGGCTCTGAGGACGTTTCCGGTGGAATTGTCCGCCCCGGCGACCATGGCATCCGCATCCCCCAAGTTCACCATCATGGCACCCCACCAAAGCACATCCTGGATTTGTTTTTCCGCAGCTTCGGGGGTCATACCCTTGTGTTTTCTCAGTTCAAAAAGAGCCGCTGCATATGTTTTTAACTGGGGATGGGTGGTGGGATCTTGGATTTTTACCCCGGTAAGGTCAACTTTCAATTCTTTTGCCTTGGCTAAAATAGCTTCGGCAGAACCAATCAAGGTAACTTCCGATGCCACACCCTGGTCCAGGATGAGTTTTGCCGCAGCTATGGTCCGGGGTTCCATTCCCTCGGGGAGAACCAGACGGTTCTTTAGTTCCCGGGCCTTGCTTTTCATGCGTTCCATAAAGGTCATTATTGTCGCTCCTTATTCTTAGTAAACTATCCTAAGAAGGCAACTATAGCAAGAATGGAAAGGCTGCTCAGTTATAATTGTTAAGGGGTTTCTTGAAGTAGTTTATAGGGGCCGGTGATGGTTTCCACCCGGTTCCGTCCCTTTTCCTTGGCGAGGTAGAGGGCCTTATCCGCCTCCTCCAGCAATTCTTCCAAAGTTTCCGAAGGATGGTCCTCGGTGGAACTCACTCCAAAGCTGGAAGTGACCTGAATTGTGAGTTCCGGAAATTTATGTTTTTCCAGCAGACCCCGGATTCGATTGGCGATGAATAAGGCTGTTTTTTTGTCCGTTTCCGGGAGTAATACGGCGATTTCTTCCCCACCATAACGGCAACAGACATCGGATTTTCTCAAGGTGTTTCGACACAGGGCGGCTACTTCCTTGAGTACCACATCCCCCGCATGGTGTCCAAAAGTATCATTTACCCGTTTGAAATGGTCTATATCCATCATAATTAAGGAAATAAAGGAACTTTGAAAATTTCTTCGGGGGAAAAAGTCCTTACCCCGGGCGAAAAGAAACCTTCGGGTAAAAAGCCCGGTAAGGGAATCGGTGTGGGCTTCTTGTTTCGTGTCGGAATAAATCCTAGCATTCGCCAAGGCCACCGCCACATTGTCCGCAAAGGCCATGGCCGGCCAGATCTGGTCGTTTTGGAAAAAACCCGGTGTCCGACTGCGAAATTCCAAAATTCCCAACATATTTCTTTGAAAAATTAGGGGAACACCCAACCAAGCGGGGAATTCCTTGGTGTTTTTATTTATCATGTCCCCGTACCGCTCACCCAAATCTTCCAGAATCATGGGAACCTGTTCCTGGATGACCCGGAAATGGGGGGTCTCGCCTTCTGGTGGGCAGATGTCGGCTTTTATTTTTTCTAGATCTTCCCACCCCAGACCGCCGATGATATCCAATCTTCCATCGGTGTACCGGCATACCGCGGAGGTATCGAAGGGAACGACTTGGTGAGCCTGTTCCAAGATCATTTTCACCGTTTTATCCACCTCCAGGACGGAGGAAACCAATGTTCCTGCGACCCTCAAGGTTTCAGACTGGAGGTACCTCTGTTCCATATCCTGCATGGTCAGATTTAGGTTGTAGAGTTCTTCTTTCAGATTGGTGATTTCATTGTCCACCCCCAGATAAATCGCTACTTTATTTTCTGCGGTTCGGGAGATTACAAATCCCCGGTTTTGCATCCAGTGCCAATGTCCCATGGGATCCCGGATCCGGTACTCCGCTTCAAAAAAATCCTGTTGTCCGCTGAGGACCTTGGCCCACAAGCGGGAGACCCGTCCTTTATCCTCGGGGTGTAGAAATTCTATCCAAGCATCGTCGATCAGGTCGCTGGGGGTGTAGCCCGCTTCGTTCCAGTATTGGTTGGGCTGGGCTACGGAGTTGGAATAATCTTTTATGAAGAATCCGGCTTTAGCCAGGGTGGCCTGAAAGCCAGGGGTATGCATGAAATTCGTAAAAAGATCGGACATGGCTGGTTTTAACCCCTTACTCATATTCTAGTGGATAAAGGTTAAAAAAGAAAAGAAAAATTTAGGGGTGGATGAGGATGGCTACTTCCCAAGGAATCGTAAACCTTCCCAAGTGGTTGCTTGCCCAGAAATGAAGTGTTAGGATGGGCCATGTTTAAACTTCACAATCCCTTAGTGGTTCTCGATCTGGAAGCCACGGCTGAAAAAGAAGGTCGGGTTCAAAAAAATGACTATATTATCGATATCGGGGCAGTTCTTTTGGATGAAAATCTCCAGGAGGTAGACCGGTTTGATGCCTTAGTGAAACCAGGAGTTCCTGTAAACGAGTTTATTACCAAACTCACGGGGATATCAAATCCCATGTTGGAGAACCAGCCCGGCTGGGAGGTCGTGGGCCCTGCCTTTACCGCTTGGGTGAAGGGCCACTGTGGTAATCCCAAGAAGGCCCGGCTGGCAGCTTGGGGAAACTATTTTGACATTCCCCTGCTTAGACGGAACTACGAAGATAAAAATTTGGATTTTCCCTTTGCCGGTACCGCTTTGGATGTAAAAACCTTGTCCTTTCTCTGGCTCAGCCTCTCAGGACGCCGAACCGATAAACTAAACCTTCAGATCCTGGCGGATCTCATGGAAATCAAGCCCGAGGGAGTCTACCACCGGGCCATCACCGATGCCTTAGTCACGGCCCGCATCCTCCAGCGGGTTTGGCGGGATCTCCAAGGATTTTACCTCCCCGGAAAAGAAGGGGACCCCTTTGGACATTTCCTAATTACCCCCGCTCAAAGCTTCATAGAGTCCTGACTGCCGGTGGGTATCGGCGGATAGGGCCCTGGTGAGGGCTTTTTCCCCCGCCACCAAAGTGACCTTTTCTGAGGCTCGGGTAATGCCGGTATAAAGGATCTGCTTCGTCAGAAGCCCCTCGCCTTTTTCCGGGAGAAATACCCATACCTGACGGTATTCCGACCCCTGACTTTTATGAATGGTCATGGCCCAGGCTGGTTCCAGGGTATCTTCCAGAAGACCCACAGGAACTCGAAGAAAGGATTCTTCCTGAGGAAAGAGGACCCAGAGTTTTTTCTTCCCATCCTCAAAAACCAGTCCCCTATCCCCGTTAAAAACCCCCAAATTATAGTTGTTTTCTTTCACCAAAACAGGCATCCCTGGAAACCAGGGAACTTTTTGCCCTCGGGCAATCTGAATTTTAAGATTGAGGTTTTTCCAACCCAGGTATCCCGATTGCCCTGCACAGAGGAAGACTTTTTCTTCAAGCTTTTGAAAAAGTTTGGTCATCCGGGGATCCTGAGCTTCCCGAGTTCCGGGGGAAAAAGTGGGGATTTTAAATTGTCCCGCCGAGGGGTAATCCTTTAAATATTCCTCCACCAAAGCATTCACCAAGTGAGATAAATCCTGGGTGGAAGAATCCTCCGGGGGAGCCTCCACCCATTTTAAGGGGACCAGGGGGGGGAGGTTTCTAAAATCTTCAAGGGTGACCGGGGCGGGAGGAGGGAATCCGAATCCCACGATCCGCCGGCTAAAAAGAACCAGTTCCTGGGTATCACTTCTAAAACATTTTTGAAGGATGGAAAGGGGGAGGATTTCTTTTTGTTCCAGGCCCTTTTGCGTCAAGTCCGCTAAAATAGCCCCGGACTCCACCGAGGGCAGCTGGTCCTTATCTCCGGAAAGCAGTAAATGGGATTCCTCCAGATTCAGGGCTGTAACCAGTTCGGTCATTTTATGAAGGTCGGTCATGGAGGCTTCATCCAAAATTACCAGTCCCGAGATCAGAGGGGTATCTTTTTTTCGGCCTCCTAGGAGGCGATGGAGGGTTTGGGCGGGGAGATTACGAATCCTGGTCAACAGAGCGGGATTCCAGTTCTCATAGTCTTTTCGGGCAAGTTCCTTTCTGATGCTGACCCGGATACGGTCCGCTGCCCTCCCCGTGGGGGCGCAAAGGTAAACCGGGAGAAGGGGATTTTTTAATAAGTATTGGATTAATATTTGGGTCAATGAAAAGGTTTTTCCTGTTCCCGGCCCCCCGGAAAGGAGGAATATTCCTTTTCCCAAAGCTTTCTCCACCGCCTGCTTTTGGAGAATATCCAGGTCTTGGTAACGGGGAACTGTGGTATCCACTCCCCAGTTCAGGGGGGATCTGGAATTTAAGGTTTTGAGTCCCTGGGAGAGTAGCTGCTCCTCTTCCCAGTTTCTTCTCAGCCACAACCGGCCGCCGGACAGAACGAAGGGGGTCAGGCCTCCCTCAGAGGGGTCGGGGGATCCAAAAATGCCGGGGTTTTCCTCTATCTGATTCCACTTGGGAATAGTCAGCTCCGGTTTTTGAACCTGGTCACTAAAGGTTTTCCAGGCCTGGGGAAGATCCCCCACAGTGTAAGCGGTGTGGCCTTGGTCGAAGATATAAAATAAAAAAGTGATGAGCTTTTCCAGGGATTGGTGTTCGGATCCCCAAGAACTATAATACCGTCCCGCTTGCAAATGGTGGGGAAGAAAATAAGTTCTTTCATTTAGTAGGTTGTTAAAATTCTCACTCATGGGTTTCGCCTCCGAGGCACCTAAGCCACTGGGTGGTTTCCCCCTCCGAGGGGATGTAACTGTAAAGGAGGTTGTGACGCAAAAAGGCATATAACACCCCCCCCGCCTTTAGATGGGGAGCGTATTGGGCGAGAAACCTCTGGAGGGCTGTCCAATAAACTGCCAGCTGTAAAAAATAACCTTTTTCCCTCATGGCCGATTCCAGGCCTTCGGGGCTGGTTTGGTCTTCCAAAAGTTGAGTCGCCTTCCAATCCAAGAGGTAGATTTTCCCTTGGAACTCGAAGAGAAGGTCGATAAAGCCGTGGAGAAACCCCGGATGAAGTAGGATCTCAGTCCCCAGGATATTTCCCATATTTTCCGAAATGGTGAAATGGAATTCCAATTCCTTCCAGATCTTTTCAGGTTCCAATCGGGTGAAATTAAAATCCTTCCCCAAAGGCCAGGGATGGGCCAGAAAATCCTGGGTGTGACGGATGAACTCCTTACCCCAGGTACTCCAGGTTTTAGAGGATTCGGGATAGTAACCTTGTGCCCGAATGCGAACCTCTTCTTCCTTGAGGGGGTGGGAGAAATCCATGGTTTCTAACACTTCATGATAAAAAATACCAAATTTTTTCCCTGTGAGATTTTTCATCCATTCGGGACTCTCCCCCCAACTTTCCCCCGCATGGCACCAGAGTTCAGACTTTCCTTGGAGAGGAGGATTGTGGGTAATGAGGCTCGTTTCCGCCATCCGGGTATAGTTGGTGGAAAAGGGATGGCGGTAGGAAAACCCCTGACCCGGTTCCCCAGGAACGGAAAGTTCGAGAGTGGGGGGGAATTCTATTCCCAGTGAAGGATAATCCTCCAACCAAGAACCAATGGCATCCCGGGAATGGAAGAATTTCGGATCCAAGGTCTCCCACGGCAGGGTCTTATACCACTCTGAGACGTTCGATTTTTTCTCGGTGTAAAACTTAGGGAGGGTCAGACGTCCTTGCGCCCGGGTGAAGGCTACATAAGAGAGTCTTCTATTTTCCGCTTCCATGAACGTACGCTCTTTTTCTGTCATCCCATGGGTTGTTAGGTTGACGGCCTTGGTTTGAGGGTTTTTCAGATATTCCCGGTAACTTTTGGAATCCCTGGTTCCCTTGGTATAAAATCCTCCGCAGAGAAAAACCCAGGGGAATTCCAAACCCTTTGAGCCATGAAGGGTGAGAATTTTCACCGCCTGAGTATCTCTGTCTACCCTCAGTACGGTCTCCTCCTCCTGGGGATTTCGGAGTCTGCGGTCCTGGAGATATCCCAAAACCCTATCCAGGGTTGCTTGGCCATGGATAAATTCTTCCTGGAGAATCTCCATCAGGTGGGCGTAGTTGGTGTAGGTTCTTTCCCCATTGGAGCGGCTGAGGATTCGGGTTTCCAAGGGAATGTATTCGGGGAACCATTGGTTCACTGTGGAAGAGCTGAAGGCCTCCAGAAATACTTCCAAAAGGCGTCCCTCCCGAGCGAGATTTGAAAGATCCCTGAGCCAGTCCATAAAAAGGATCATTCGACCATCCCCTTGTGCCTGGGTGAGGGCTTCCAGATCCAGACTCATGAGGGGGCTTAATCCTAGGGCAAGGAGGTTTTCTGGTCTCAGGGGATTTTGGAGGGCGCGAAAAAAAATCTCCAGATCCCTGGCTTCGGGGGTAGCAAAAAGGGAATTCTTTCCAAAAAGTGTGGCGGGAATTTGAAACCGGCTGAGGATTTCCAGGGCTTTGCGCCCTAGGAAGTTCGTATCCACTAAAAGGGCAAAATCCCCCAAGTCCAGATTCCTTACTCCGTCTTTTGTGAAATAGGCAGTTTTATGTTCGAGAATTTCTTTCATTCTCAGGGCAGCATCTTCCACCATGGCATAAAATTGAGGATTTTTAGCCGTGCATTCTGGCTTATGGGATACTATTTCAATCCCAGGGAAGCCGTCTAGAATATGGGGGCCCGGGGTGTTAAAGGCCTGTGCCGGTGTGAATTCCAGATTCTGTGAGGCTGGGGATGTGGGGTCAAAAAGAAGGGCAGCCAGTTGGTTCACCCCTTCCACCAAAGAGGCGCCGGAGCGGTGATTGTAAGGAAGACTGAGGGCTTTTCCTCCTTTTTCAATCAGCTGGTCTCGGCTTCCCAGGTAAATTTGTAAATCAGCCCCCCGGAACCCGTAGATACCCTGTTTAGGATCCCCCACGGTGACCAGGTTTTTCCCTTCCAGGAAAAGTGATCGGAAAATGGACCACTGTTTTTGATCCGTATCCTGGAATTCATCGATCACAAGCAGGTCAAACCGGGCTTGAAGGGCCTTTTGAAGCTTGGGGTTTTTATCCCCCAGTCGCAGGGCTACCTGGTCAATCATCCCATCGAAGGTGAGAATCCCCTGGGCTTGGGCCCTATCCCTCAGAAATTCCTCCAACAAGGGCACATGGGTATGGAGGAAAACTAGTTTGGGAATATCCTGCAAGGGATTTTTCATTTTCAAGAAATCCTCCGCCCCCAAACGGGAAAGGATAATTGAAAGTTCTTCCACTTTCCCTTGAATCTGAGAACAGAGGGAATAACGCTGGTCCTCAGAAGCTTCCGCACTAGCGGGACGGGTGAATATTTGTTTTTCCCCATTCCCCAGCCATTTGAAAGCATAATAATTTTCGTTCTTTTGATCGTAGTGTGCCGGGTCAAAGAGGGTAGATAAAAAGGAGGAGGGTTGGGAATTTCCCAGAGCCTTCACCGCCTGATAGGGTTTTTTATACGTAGTTTGATTGAGCCCTTTCAACCCTTTGAGTTCGGTTTCTTCGAGAAATTTAATATTGGATAGGTCTCGTAGCCAGAGATCCAAAATTTTACCAGGTTCCAATTCTGCTTCCAGAGCACGCAGGATTTTTCCCAAATGGAAGCTCTCCCCCAGGTCGGGTATGACTTGGGCCGTGGGGAGGGGGTGACGAAACCAGCCTTTTCCCACCAGATCACCCAGTTCCTGGGCGATAACCGGAAGATCTGCCCCAAGAGCCTTCCAGGTGCTCCGATCCAAGGTGGGGAGGATTTTCCGAAGGTAATCCCGAGCGGTTTTATCTTCCCAATCCCGGGTGCCCTGCTGCTGGGAAAAAAGAGCTTGGGCTTCAAATGGATAGGTGGACAGAACCGTACGACAAAAACCGTGGATGGTGTGAAAATGGGCCCTGTTGAAGTTATCCAGGGCATTTTTTAAGGCTTTTTCATGAACTTCCGGATTGAGGGGCATATCCAGACTCAGGTTCGTATCCCGAAGCCAGGTTTCGCCGCTGATTTGCCCCTCCCGAACCTCTTTTAAACCCCTCCAGGCCTTTCTCAGAGTTTTCCGTATTTTCGTTCTCAGGTCCTGGGCGGACTTTTCGGCGAAAGTGACCCCCAGGATTCTTTCCAAATCCCCCCCTTTTAGAAGGTGAAGGAGGACCAGCCGTTCCAAGGTGTAGGTTTTTCCTGAACCGGCGCTGGCTTGGAGAAAAATCGGTCGGTCGGTCCAGGTTTTTACGGTTTCCCAGGGAGCACTCAGGTCAAAGTTTTCTCCGTTCATTTTGTTTTCTCCCGGGGGATGGCGGTATAAAAAGGTTCATAAATGGTTTTCAAAACTTCGAAGATCCGGGGTGTGAGATCTTCCCAGTTTGGATCCTGGGGAAAGGCCAGAGTTAAAAAAGGGCAGGTGGCGGGATGATCCAAATCGGAGTTTCCGGACCGGTACCCCTCCTTCCAGTCCTCCCAGGTTTCCTTAAGTAGGGCGGAGTCATGGGGGATTTCTGGGTTCTCCTGAATTTTTTCAAAGATTTTTTCCAGGTGGGGGGCGTAAAGGGGGAGGGGATTTTTAAAATTGTCTTCGGCTAATTTCCAAAATTCCTCGGTAAATTCTTTGGCCCAGCTTGGGCTTCGCCAATGGGGCGACTCCAAGACAAAGGATGAAAATTCTACCAAATCCCCCCGGTAAAAATGCAGAGTCAGACTCTGGGCTTCCTCAGGTTCTTGGGAGAGTACCCAAATCCATCCCAGGAGAGCTTTTATTAAATGTTTCAAACCAGGACCCTTTTCCAGGGAGCTGTGGACCTGATGGATGAGATGAATATCCCCGGAATTACCCTGAAAATATGTTAGGGAATCGGCGGTGGTCACCTCTGGGAATTGGGGGTGATTCTGGATCAATTTTTTTTCTAACCAGTTTCCGGGGGGAAGGATCTCTAGAATGGCTTGGGATAGGAGTTGGGATGAAACTTTGAGGTCTTGAATCTCCCATTTTTCCATGATTTTTTGGCCCCAATATCCTTTGGCACTCCATTCCTGAAGGAGGTATTCCCCGGTTTTTTCTCTTACCACGGTTTCATAAAGTTGACGTTTGAGGAAAAAATCCAAGGTAAAATTTTCCTCTTCCGGAAGGTCGCCCTTGGGTTTGAGATAAATTCTGAGGGATTTTTGAAAGAAAAACCGTAAACTGGCGGTGAGGAGTGTTCCCCAATCGGAAAAGGTAAATGGGACCTCGGGCCAAGGGGCGGTTTTTCTCCATAGACTTGGGTTTGTGGGAGTGCCTATTTTTTCCCCTAAATAAATACGGGCTCCTTGGAGAGCTCTCCGGGAAAATCCAGGAAGGGGCGCGCCGGGAAGGAAGGCTCCGGGGTAATAGTTATTCACCGAAGCCTTTTTAATGAGATCGATTTCTTTTAGTTCAGAATGGTCGCAAATCAGGTCTAACAGATCTTGAACCGGCCCGGCAGGGGGTTTTTCCGCTCCTGTGGACTCATCCTGGCCTTGCCAGAAAAAGAGCAGATGGGTTCCTGCCGCCATGACGGTCTCAAAAAAGGTGTAGAGATCCGTGGATTCCCTATCCATGGGAGAGCGTTTTCTGTCTCTCAGGTCGAAACTCGGAGGCACTTCCATCCCCGGAAACTGCCCTTCTCCCATTCCCAAAAGCGCTATGACTTTAAACGGAAGCGTTCTTAAGGGGCGAAAATTACAAAAGGTGATCCCATGGATGAGAAGTCCTGGGCTGATGTGGTCAAAGGTATCCGCCTGATCCTTAAAGAGCTCCAAAATTGTGTCCCAGGCCCAGGTTTCCACCTTCAGTTCTTCCGGGAGATCCTGACTGAGGGCACGGAGTCTTTGGAATACCAATTCCAGCTCATCCCGCTTTCCCCGTTCCTGGGTTTCTTCCCCCGGGCCTAAAATTGTCAAGGTTAAATCTTCCCACTCCCCGCACCACTGGGCCAGAGTTTTTTTATCCCCTTGCCATCGGTGGAGTCTCTCTAATAAATTTTTCAGGAGTTCTAAAAGAGATCCTGCGAGCTGGGGATCCCCGTGGCCTGAGGGGTATTCCAAATGGCCTTGGGGAGTGGGAATCGGTCGGGACTGGGGGCCAAAAGCCTGGGTCATGGTCACCCGGTCCAAGGCTTTTTTCCAAGTCCCCCCTTCCGATTGGGCCGTTTCCAGCAGTGTCGTTCTACTTTCCCCATCCCAACCCCAGGATACCTGAGTTTCTTCCAAAAATCTTTCCCAGCTTTGGTAGTCCCGATCACTCAGGTGGTGAAAGCTCCGGAAGACAGGGTGGGAAAAGAGTTCCAGAATTTCCTTCCGGGATATTCTTCCCCCTGTGAGGGAAAGAATTTTCAAAAAGGCTTTAAGCCTGCTCCCTTCGGGGGACTTCAGGTCCGAGAGATTGTGGGGGAGCTTTT
>CAZUXL010000066.1:15481-19305 GCA_964624355.1 uncultured Spirochaetales bacterium | reverse complement strand
CTTCACGGCACACACATTTAAAGTACCCCGAAGAGTATTGACCACGAGGGTAGCCAAGGCTTCCCCGTCCACGTCTTCGGCAATGATCAGCAGGGGTTTGCTGGC
Organism: uncultured Spirochaetales bacterium; assembly: GCA_964624355.1. Lineage (GTDB taxonomy): Bacteria > Spirochaetota > Spirochaetia > JABEVK01 > JABEVK01 > CAZUXL01. The sequence continues at coordinate 19,200 of CAZUXL010000066.1, read as the reverse complement.
TTGAACGACTTTTTCCAGGATAGGGAGAAGGTCCTTCATGGAGGAAATTTTCTTGTCAAAAATCAGCACATAGGGATCGTCCATCACGGTGGTCATGGTGTCCCGGTTGGTGGCGAAATAGGGGGAGAGGTAACCCCGGTCAAACTGCATTCCTTCCACGTAGTCGGTGGTGGTTTCGATGGTTTTAGACTCTTCCACTGTGATCACGCCGTCTTTACCCACTTTTTCCATGGCATCGGCGATTTCTTGACCAATTTGTTTATCGGAGTTGGCAGAAATAGAAGCAACTTGTGCGATCTCTTCCTTATCTTTGATTTCCTTGGCAATCTTCTTAATCTCGATCAGGGCTGCTTCCACGGCCTTATCGATACCCCTTTTGATTCCCATGGGATTGATGCCGGCGGCCACAGACTTGACCCCTTCTTTGGCAATGGAATAGGCAATCACAGTCGCCGTGGTGGTTCCGTCACCGGCTACATCGTTGGTCTTTGTCGCCACTTCTTTCACCAATTGAGCGCCCATATTTTCATAGGGATCTTCCAACTCAATTTCTTTAGCCACAGACACACCGTCTTTTGTTACAGTGGGAGCTCCGAATTTTTTATCGATTAATACGTTTCGACCCTTGGGACCGAGGGTTACTTTCACAGCATTGGCCAGTTTTTCTACACCGATCAGCAATGCCTTCCGTGACTCTTCTTTAAATAGAAGTTGTTTAGCCATAGTTGGACTCCTTTATGGATTGTATGGAATTTATTTGCCTCCGCTCAACGGAGCACGGGAATAAGATACTGTTTTTTTTTCATATCGCCAAGGGGCTAAGAATAATTTAGATTGACAGACTGGAGTATTACCGGAAGAATAGCCCTGAATTATGAAGAAAAATACCTGGCTTTGCCTGCAAAATCTTACCAATTGGGAAAGTTTCGATTCTCTCCCCCTTCCTCCAGGGAATATTTTCGTATATTGGATTCTCAAGCCCCAGCAAATCAACCTTTTTCTGTCCTCCCAGGAGGGGAAAATTAGGCATAAATTAGATTTACGCCAATGCGGGATTATTCCCGAAAACCTTTCAGGATTACCCGCCGGAGCCCTCTTTTTTCAAGAACTTCTCGCCGATCTCACCGCAACCATCAACCATCCCATTTACGGATTAAAAAATAATTTTATGGAGGGCGATTCTCCTGTTTTTCTGGAGGGTGGAGAAAATCTCTTAAACTTGAATGATCAAAAATTATTAACATTAGGGGACTGGATCAGTTTAAGCCGGTGTAAAACCCACCTTTTAGGTGTGTTAAACAAACAAAGCTTTACCATTCCTTTAAATCAATTAACACCGAAAAATTCCGGGGTCTTTTATACGACCCAAGCGGAGGATTGGAAGCAGTTTTCCATCAAAGCCCGCTTCCTAACCTGGGCAACCCTTCCCAAACTCCCCCTCCCCGCAAGACAGCTCATAGGTCTGACCCCTGGGGTGAAAATGGAAATTCAAAAATCACAAAAAATCCGTTTACAAGTTTCGCACCCGGAAATCCTGCTGCCCATGGATAACTCATGGTTTCAAGAGGCGCCCCCGCCTCCCGCTTCAGTCCACCACCTGGGCGGGGTGAAAGATCGGGTTTTGGTTGCCAATATGCAGGGTATCACCGATTTTCGGGAAGCTGGGCAAGTTGCCCATTTTGTCGGGGGTCGGTTTACTGGGATTTCCGACCAATCGGCTCCCAAAAAGAAATCTGGGCCAGCCCGGACCTTTTACTCTTTCGAGGATAAAACCTACCAATTTACCACAGTGAGCGCCTTTTCCATGGAAGGTGACCAATCTTGGGGTCTGAGAGAAACCCTGCTCTTGGAAGGGGAACCCTTTGTGACCCCCGGGCGTTTGACCCTGGACCATTTTTTCTTGAACGACAGTCCCGATTTTTGCGTTTCCGCCACCCTTCGTCATCCCCGTTTCCGCCGTGAGGGATTGTGTCGGGGCTGGGGTAGTTTTGAATGGATGGTTTTTACTTGGGCGCCCTGGGAAAAAATTACAGTACAAATTTTAGATCATCAACCGGATAAACAACCCATTCCGTTGAGCCGGGATAAAAAATCCAGAATCCTCCAGGGTGCAGGATTTGTATTTCGCAAGAAAGATATACAAATATCCCTCATATTCCCTCAAAATCAAGGTCCCGGTCCCCACGTTCTTCCCTATCGATTTGGAAAAATCGGTGGTAGAAGCGGACTTATCATCAACCCGGAAGGAGCCTACGGATCCCTGTCCTCCCAAGAGTTGGATAACTGGGAGGAGCATTTCAACTTTCAGATAAGACTGAACTCCCCTACCCTGCCGGATCTTCGGCTCACTGATCAAGGAAGATCGGAGTTTATACCCCCTTATTGCCGACTAATTTAAGGGGTTTCACCGGAAAAAACCTCCCTGGGTCCGTCTATGGTTTCCAATAAGGCTTGTCCTTGATCTCCAAGACCTTTCAAAATACCCACCACGGTTACACCCTCGGTGACAGAGAGGGAGATAGGTTCTCCCAAACACCAAAGCCGGTCTTGAACGAACCTCCTGGGTTCAGAAAGATTCATTACATATTGGATTTCTTTTAAAAGACCTTCCAGGATTTCCAGGGGTTCTAAGGTTATGCCTTGGAGCCATAGACTCGTGGCTGGCCGGCGCAAATCCAGTGGAAACTCCCGTTGTTTCACGTTGAGTCCAATCCCGGTAATCGTCACATCCCCGCGCCTGTGAACCAAGATTCCCGAAATCTTTTCCCCCTTCACCAAGACATCGTTAGGCCATTTTATTTGGGAATTCACCCCTAAAGTGTCCAAATACTGGGAAACCGCCAGCCCCCAAAGAAGGGAGGGCGGGAGGGCGAATCTTTCCCGGAGTAAAAAACTAAAGGCCAGGTTTAGACCCGATTCCCCCTCCCACTTCCGCCCCATCTGCCCCTTCCCAGCGGATTGAACCCCCGCCATGACCAAAGTTCCGGAAGGGTAATTTTCCAGGGCAAGAAGGGCGAGATCTTCCATAGTGGACTCGGTGATGGATTTATAAAAAGCCGGAGCCCCGAAAAGGTTAATCCGGGGCCCCAAGGGTATCATGGATACTTATTGGGCGAAAATGGTCTGGAGTTCTTTCCCGTATAGTTTAAGAATCAGGGTATCACCCTTTTTCACTCTATAGGGAATTCCCAAGGGTCCACCAGGATGTTTGAAGGCCGCCAACACCCGGCTATCACCGGAAAGACTGCGGGCCTCCAAAGTCAGATCCACAAAAATGGGATAGGCAGGAAGGGTGGTTTCAAAGACTCCGAAGAGCTCATTTTCATCCAGGTTTTTGATGGCGGCCATGGTCAGGCGCAGCACCGATTCCTTATTGATTTTAGAACCGGCTACGGGATCCTGGAGAACCACGGTTCCGGGGGTCTCATTACCTGTGGCGGAACGGGCGGAGAAGGTGTAAGCCATGTTGGCTGCATCAAGAAGGTTCATCACATCTATATAGGATTTACCCTGGTAGCTCCCCACTTCCAATTGTTGCCCCCGGGGTCCCTGGCTGATCACAAATTTTAACTTGGTGGGGGCGCTGATTTCGGTTCCGGGACTGGGATTCTGGGCTAAAACGGTCCCTTCGGGGGAATCACTGTACTGGTACTGAAGTTTCTCCTCGTCCACCTCCAAAATCGGGATGGACGAGGAGAAACTTCAGTACCAGTACAGTG
>CAZUXL010000066.1:6317-15471 GCA_964624355.1 uncultured Spirochaetales bacterium | reverse complement strand
GGATGGATTGATTGGAAACAAGTTTACGTAAGGAGATCCTCACATCCGTGAGTTTCTGATTCCGATAATCCTCCACCTTATCCACCTGAGAGCCTAGAGAGACTCTCAGGGTAATCCGTCGACCAGCCTTCGCCAGGAGACCCGGTGGGGGGTCTTGGGAGATGACGGTGTTTCTTTCTTTAGGATTTCCTGTGTATTGGGTGATGATGGTGGGATAAAGATCCTTTCGGTTCAATTCTTCCACGGCATTCACCACTTCCAAACCGATCAAGTCCGGCACCATGGTTTCTTCCCGTCCTGTGAGACCGATGAAGAAAAAGGCAATTCCTGAAAAAGCCATGATGCCTATCATTCCCAAAATGGTGAACACTGTTCTTTTAAACAACCGGGTCTCGTTATCGTCAGCTTTGGTGGGAAATATTTTGGCCAAAATTTTGTGCAGGGTATCGCTGTTCATGGTCATTCTCCTAATCTCAACCCCGGCAATCCGGGAAATCCGTTTATAAAACTCCGGTGGTCCATACTTTTTTTTGACGCCAACTGTAACTGACGGACAGCTAAAAGACCCTGGGCTGTTTGTACCAAAATTCCCTCTTTTTTGTCTAGGTCAATAATGGTACCCGGTAAAGCCTCTGAGGCGTTTTTTTCCACCACCCCAGCTTCCCAAAGGGTCAATTTCTGACCCTGAAGTGAAGTAAAAGCCCCTGGCCAAGGATACAATCCCCGGATCTTCCATTCTATTTCTTTAGCAGATAAATTCCAATCTATCAGACCGTCTTCTTTTTTAAGGAGATGGCAGTAGGTGATTCCCTGGGTGGACTGAGGGCGAAGAACAGCCTGCCCTGATAAATACTCCTGCACCACCGATACAATAACCTCTGAAGCCCGAAGTGCTGCTTTCTCGCCTAAGGATTCTGCGGTTTCCCGCCCGTTAAGTTCCCAGGTTTCCTGGTAGATCAGGTCCCCAGAATCCATTTCCAGGGCCAGGGTTTGTATACTTAAACCACTCCGGGAATCACCAGCTATCAAGGCTGCGTTCAAAGGACTGGGTCCCCGCCAACGGGGAAGAAGGCTGGGGTGAATGTTCATTCCCCCCCGGGGAAAAAGAGCCAAAAATTTTGGCCCAAAAATTTTCCCATAGGCAAAGGAAAGTAAAAGATCCCATCGACCTTCCATTTGAGCTCTAAAATCCCCATCCAATTTCGCTGGACTAAAAACTTCCAACCCCAAACTTTGCCCCAGGGCTTTCACAGGGGATGGGTGAAGTTCACGGCTACGCCCGGAGCTGGCATCGGGATTGGTCAGGACTCCCAGGGTCAATCCTGGAGCCGCAGCCAAAACACCTAAGGTGGGGAGGGCAATTTCCGGGGTGCCGGCAAAGAGGATCCGGCTCACGCCCGGCGAGCCTTTTCATATTCCTTGAGAAGACGTTCCCGTTTAAAATCCGAGAGATGGTCGGTGAACATCACCCCTTTGAGATGGTCCAATTCGTGTTGGATCACCCGGGCTAGAAGTCCGTCGGCTTCCAGTTTAAAGGGCCGGCCTTTTTCATTGTAAGCCTGAATGGAAATACTCGTGGGTCTTGTTACTTTGGCATAAAGCCCTGGAAGACTTAAACACCCCTCTTCGTAGGGGTTGGTCTCCAAGGAGGTTCCGGTGATCTCCGGATTGATGAATACCAAGGGTTTCTCGTCCGGTAGTCCCACCACAAAAAGGGAGTGCTGGGAATCCACCTGGGGAGCCGCGAGGCCAATCCCCCGACCGCGATACATGGCCTCAATCATTTGTTGGGTAAAAAGGGCGAGAGCACCGTCTATATCTTTCACCGTGATGGTCGTTTTCCGGAGAATATCCGCCGGATATTTCACAATATTCATAGACGATTAATCTAACAAAATTCTCAGGAATGTACAATTGGAAGGACCCGCCCCGATTCACATGAGATTTACCGGATCCACATCCCACTCGGCGTAGACCCCGTGGGGAACTTTATACTCCTCCCAGGCTCTTTTTCCCAGGGCGTGAAGGGGGCGAAAATCCTGGGCTTTCAAAAGAATTTGGTGGCGATAATTTCCAGAAACCACCGCCAGAGGGCATTCTGCGGGTCCTAAGACCTCCACACCGGGGACATGGCTCGCCCCCAAGGCTGAGGCTAAATTGCCGGCGGCCTCTTGGGCCTTTTGGGGATCCTTGCTTCTCAGGACGATACGGATGAGCCTCAGGGCCGGGGGAAATCCCAAAATCATCCGCATTTCCCTTTCTTTCGCAAAAAATTCCTCTTCCAGTCCTAAAGCTGCCATTTTGATCGCCGGATGCTCCGGCCGAAAGGTCTGGATCAAGACCTCCCCATCGGGATGAAACCGCCCCGCCCTTCCCGCCACCTGGGTGATGAGATTAAAAGTTCTTTCTGACGCTCTAAAGTCCGGGAGGGAAAGACCCATGTCCGCGTTCACCAGCCCCACCAGTTTGACCCCTGGGAAGTTTAGACCTTTGGCCACCATTTGGGTGCCCACCAAAAGGTCCAACTCTTTCCGGGCAAAGGCACCTAAAACCTTGGCCATGCGGCCTTTTTCCTCCGTGGTATCCGCATCCAACCGGGCAATGCGAAAATCAGGAAATAACCTCTGAATCTCCTCTTCAATTTGTTCCGTACCGCTCCCTGCAAAGCCCACGTCTAAGGAACCACAGGAGGGACAGACCCTCACAGGGGCGGTTTGATACCCACAATAATGGCAAACCAGGGCATTTTTACTTTTATGATAGGTCAGACTCACGGAACATTGACGACAGGTCATCTCATGACCACAGGATTTGCATTGAAAAAAGTAGGAAAATCCCCGGCGATTCAGGAACAAGAGGCTTTGCCGCCCCTCATCCTTCACCCCCCGGATCCGTTTTACCAATTCCTGGGAGAGCAGGGTCTTTTCATTTCGCACATCTAGTATTTTGATCACAGGAGGAGCCCCCCCGGCGAGGCGGCGGGTAAGCACCAGTTTTTGAATCCGCCCCTCCGCCATCATCTGACGGGCTTCTAAACTGGGGGTCGCACTCCCCATGATCACCTTGGCTCCTGAGATCTTTGCCAGATGCTGGACCACTTGCCGGGCGTGATACCGGGGAACAGCCCCGGATTTGTAGGTACTTTCATGCTCTTCGTCCAGAATAATGAGTCCCAGGTCGCTCACCGGGGCAAAAATAGCACTTCTAGCCCCCACTACTAGCCGGACCTGGCCTTTTTTTACCCTCATCCATTCTTTTAACCGCTGACTGGGGGTTAAACTGGAGTGTAAGAGGGCGAGATCGCCCAATCGCGAGCGCAATTCATCCACCAGCTGATGGGTCAGGGAAATTTCCGGGACGAGGTAAATGACCGATTTCCCCAAGGCGAGAAAATGTTTGGCCGCCTGAAGAAACACCTCTGTTTTACCGCTTCCCGTCATCCCTTGGAGGTAAAAAAGCGATCCGCTTTGCGAAATAACGGCATCCAGAGCTAGTTTCTGTTCATCGGAAAGTTCCCGGAGGGGGAGAGCCTTGGATTCAATTTCTTCTTCCAAATCCAAAGACTTTTCCCGACGGGCGGAAGGAACCATGGCCGCTAAAGCCGAACCCCAGGTGCACAGGGTAAATTCCCCAATCCATTTGGCCAAATCCAAGCTGTAGGGACCCAGGATCCCCTCTTTATCCACCACTTTATCCAGAAATTTCAGAGTGACGGGGGGATTTTCTCCCAGGGGGGATACGGACACCACCACCCCTTCCAGCTGCCTTTTCCCAAAGGGAGCTTTGACCCTCACCCCCGGCACCAAATCTCCGGACCACCGATAGGTATAGGTTCTATTCAGCGGCAGGTCAAAGGCCACCTCCGCTTGGAGCTCAGACATAGTCCAAGATACCCTTCAGGCGTTTTAAATCATCCCACACGGGCTTTTTCAAGGTAGAATCTTCCAAAACTTGCCGTGGATGGTAAGTGGGAAGGACGATCATTTTCCCCAGGGTGTAGTCCTGTCCCCGGAGAATGGGGAGGCTGACCCTTTTGTTCAACACTTTTTGTGTGGCCAATTCTCCCAGGGTGAAAACCACCTTCACGCCGAAAGTTTTTTGGATTTCCGGGAGGAGGCCTCTAGCCTCATCCCCTTCCGGGGAAGTGATGAAATACACAGTTTCACCAGCTTTCAAACCGATACCCTCTATCCATTTGCTAAAAAAGGCCACTTCTTCCGAATCCAGGAGCTTTGGCCCGGTCACTGCCAATATAATGGGGGTAAGACAACCGGCCCCCTGTCCCCCGTATCTGTGGACCAGGCTCATCCAGCCTTCGGGGGCCTTTCCGCCGGAGATGGTTCGCAGGGGGGGATGGGGATGGGGGATCTCATCACCCCAACCGCCCTTCAACACATCCTCGGCCAGGTTCATCACTTCCCAGACTTTTTCAATAACCCCATTCACCATCATGATAAACCACCTTTTGTAAAAATAAGCCCTTGGCCGGGGCGGAAGGACCCGACAAATCCCGGCACTTCGCCTCCAAGGCCCGGCGGAATATTTCCGGTCCCCCTTCCAAGGGTGCCCATTTGATCATGGACCCCACCAGGGAGCGGACCATTCTCCAAAGAAAAGCATTTCCCGCAATCCGATAAACCAAAAAAGGCCCCTCTTGGTAAAAGATACTCTGGTGAATGAACCGTTTTCGGGATTTCGCCTTATCCTGGGCACAGGAAAAGGTGGTAAAATCCTGCTCACCCAAGATTATTCCCGCCATGGTGTTCAGGACTTGAAGATCCATGGGCCGACCCAATCGCCAACAATAGGGCTCTTCCCAGGGCAGGGCTACAGCTCCGGGATAAAAATAGTAATGGTAAACCCTAACTTTGGCGCTGAACCGGGCATGGAAGTCCGCATCCACCTGGGAAACTTCCAAAATCCTCACATCTTTGGGCAAAAGGGAATTGAGCCCCACGGTAAAATGTTTCCCTTCCATCCGTGTTTCCGCAGAAAAATGGGCTACTTGATGCCGGGCGTGAACCCCGGCATCAGTCCTTCCCGCCCCCATGATGCTCACGGGAGTTTTCAGTAGAATCCCCAGGGCTTTTTCAATCACCCCTTGAACCGTTCGGCCCGTTAACTGGGTCTGCCAACCTTCAAAGTTTGTCCCATCGTAGGACAAATCCATACGAAAAAATGTCACTCGAACTCTTCTCCCATTTCATGATGGAGGTCCCTGGCCATTTCCACCAGAACCGAGGGTTTGTTTTTCGAAGATTTTCCCATCCCCACCAATTTTGCGATGGCACGCCGGGCGGCACTCAAGGAGGAAAGTCTTTTTTGTTCGTTGGAATGATCCCCGTATTTGTACTCCAGAAAGCCTGCTAAGTACATGACCCCGTCAAAACCAAAGTTATTATCCACATCGGGACCGAAGTGGGCGATGGATCCCACGCTTTCTTGGCCAGACTGCTCCTTTTCCATGACTAATTGGTAAAGAAATCGAGCCTTGTGATAAAGAATTTTCTCCAAATAATCATAATTTTCACCGGGGAATTTCCTATGAAGCTCAGAAAATCCCCAGGCACTCCGAAGGGCACAAACGGCCATTTTAAAGGTGGGAGATTGGGCTGATGGCCAATATTGATAACAATTCAGGGCCAAATAATAGGAGGCCGTCCCTTCTTTCATGGACCTGGTCCCGGTAAAATCCAAAGAATCAAAGATGAGCCCCATGTCCTTTTTTCGATTTTCCGTGTCCGCTTCGATTTTAACCACAACTTTAGGATCCAATGCGGTAAAATCCGTGGATAGGGCCGAATACCAGCACCCTGGACAGGTGGTTACATAATATATATACGGAAAGACCTCACCGAATTTTTTACTGGGCTCGTATTTCCGCCTTAGATCCTGCTGAAGATTTCCGGCGATCATCCGCCCACCCCCGGAAAGCAGTACTTCTTTTTTAAACGTATGGGCGCAAATGGGACAAATCGTGTCGTTTTTTTCGAAAAAGGACACCTTTTTTCCCGAATCCCCTTTTTCTGCACCCTCAGAAACCATATCGCTCATTATTTCCCCTCCAGGTATATCAACAGTCTTTGGGGTTCCAAACCTGAAACGGAAAAACCCTCGGGGGTTTCCATCCCCACAGGAAGTTCATAAACCCCCGGTTCCTGAATGGATGTTAAATCGATAAAAGGCTCCGCTTTGATATTTTCCGAAGCTCTCAACTGGGCCTTAGGACCGCTAAGAATAAAATTCACCTGTCCAGGAGGTTTTATTAATCTTAAATTTGAAGATAAATTCACAATTCTTGGGGTGATGAGGGAAAATTCCCGAAGACTTACCCGGGCTTGAATTCCCACCTTCACCCTGACTGAAGGGCCGGTTAAAAAACTTACCGTAGGATCGGGGGTTAATAATTTCACATCCCGTAGAACCTCCTCCGAGAGGCCTATGATATCAATTTTGTCCGTTAGGGCAGTTTTTAATTGGGCAATTCGGCTTCGGGGGCCCAAGGCTGTGACTTTACTAGGTAAAACCTCCACGGAGCTTATCTCGTACTCCGCAGCGGGGGTCCCGGTCAATTGGGGTTGGACTTCTAATATTTTGCTCGCCTTTTTTTCCATTTCCAGGAGGAGTTCCAGGGGTTCAACTATAATTTCCACATCGGGTAATTCCGCCGACAATCCCGATCGGCGGACGGTCAGGGGAACCCTCACAGGTCCTTCAGAGGTTACAGCAGATAAATCGGCTTGTACCTGTAAATCATCCGCCTGGAAGGACCCTAAGGACGACCGAGGGCCTCTCAGAAGAACTTTAGATCGTAGGCTGGGGTATTCCAAGGGAATGTATCCCGGATCCAACACCAATTCCACCGGGAGTGTGAACTCTTTCTGGTCTAGAATATCGATCCTGTGGAATAAAAATAGCAGGAGGGCGGCGGTGAGAGCTAGAATTTTCACCGGGAGATTTTCAAAAATCTTTTCCCAATTTATTTTAGGCTTCATGAGTCTTCACCTCCCCGGTGTCTTCCAGATCCTTAAAGTCCAATAAATCCTTGAGACGGCGCCGTAGTTCTTCTAAACTCAGGTCGTAGTGAAGGGCTCCATCGTAGGCCAGAGAAAGGGCACCGGTTTCCTCACTGGCGATGAGAATGACCGCATCACTTTCTTCCGCCAAACCCAGGGCCGCCCGGTGCCGGGTACCAAAACTTTTACGGATATTCGTCTGTTCCGAGAGGGGAAAAAAACACCCGGCCGACACGACCTTCCCCCCTTGGACGATAAGTCCCCCATCATGGAGGGGGGTGTCGTAACTGAATATGGTTAAAATAAGGGCTGAGGAAAGATCCGCATCTAAAGGAGTCCCCCCATCCACCACGTTCCTCAGTCCCACCCGGCGGGAAAATACAATCAGGGCACCTCGGCGCATCCCGGAAAGTATTTCCAGGGCGTTCAGCACGGAATCCACGTGATAGCTTTTTGGTTTGGATCGGGAGGAAAACCATCCCCCCTGACCAATCTGGGTAAATATTTTTCGCAGTTCCGGCTGGAAAACGATGGCCAATCCCACAAAGAACCCCGGAGCCAAGAGATTCAAAATCCAAGTCATGGTCGTCAGCCGTAGCACCACGGCCAAAAGATAGACCAAAACCATGAGTCCGATACCCCGAATCAGGGGAATCGCCCGGGTCTGGAAAAGGATGAGATATCCCCGGTAGATTATAAAACCCAACAAAGTCACATCGAGAAGAGGACTGATAAAGTCTTTAATAATCCAGGAACCTAAAAGCCATTCCACTGAGCACTCTCCTTTTTCAGTTCAGCCCACACCCGGAGGGCTTGAACGGTCTGGGGCACATCATGGACCCGGAGAATCCCCGCTCCTTGTTTGGCAGCCCAAAGGGCTCCCGCCAGACTTCCCCCCAATCGGTCTTCCACAGAAGAGGGACTTAGGTCGTGGATGAAAGACTTCCTGGAAAGTCCGACCAAAATCGGAAACCCCCTAGGAAGCTTATCGACAGATGAAAGCAATCTAAGATTCACTTTGAGATTTTTCCCAAAACCGATCCCGGGATCTAAAATGATTTTATCAAGAGAAATTCCACAGGCCAGGGCAAATTTCACCCTCTCCAATAAAAAAGTGCTTACCTCATCCAGAGGATTTTCGTAAGTCGTCCTCTGCTGCATGGTTTTCGGATCCCCCCGCATGTGCATGAGAACCACGGGCATTCCGCTCTGGGCGGCAAATTCCCCCAACTCGGGATCATCCTGAAGGGCAGAGATATCGTTGATCCAATCCGCCCCCGCCTCGAAAGCCGCCCGAGCCACAGAAGCCTTTCTCGTATCCACGGAGATAGGGATATCAGAAAACTCCCGGATGGATTTTATCAGGGGGATAATCCGCCCCAACTCCTCATCCGCAGAAACATAGGCACTCCCCGGACGGGAGGATTCCCCCCCGATATCCAGGATATCAGCCCCATCCTGGATCATTTTTTTAGCCAAAGCCACCCCTTGGGTATAATCTGCCCGACTGGGAGCATAAAAACTATCGGGAGTACCGTTGATTATTCCCATGACCGCCGGCTTCAAACTGACAGTCCTCCCTGAAGGACTGTAAATCACCTCAGGGCGTGGCATCGACGGAATCCTCACCAAAGAGCTTCTTTTCTCTGAAAAAAGTTTCAAATATTTCCCGTCTTACCAAATCCCCCTGGGCTAGGAGTTCTTTTACTTTTTCCCTATCCTTGAATCCTTGCTCCACGGCACGTTTAAAAAAATCCAAGGCTTGGGTGGGATCCTGAAGTTCTTTCAAAACCAGAACTCCGGTGGAAAACCATAGTTCCGGCCGTAAGGTTTTGAGTTTCTGATCCGCCGTATCCAAAAATTTATAGGTTTCCAGAGCTTTATCGTAGATTTTTAGTTTAACGTAAGCTTGGGCTAACTGCAGGGCCAACTCTGGTTTTTCTGCCAGAGATGCGCCCTGGGCTCCCAGAAGATCCACGGCTTCCAAATCTCTTTCCGCATCCAAATACAGCTGCCCTAAAATCTGCAAGGCTTTTACTTCAAGACCATTGGCAGCTTTATAGCTTTCCAAGTAATTCAGGGCTTTTTGGGGTTCCTTGAGTTCATAGGCTATCAGTCCGGCGTTCCTCAAAGTTTCG
>CAZUXL010000066.1:0-6307 GCA_964624355.1 uncultured Spirochaetales bacterium | reverse complement strand
TCCCAGATTTATCACCCCTTCGTAGAGCTCCAGGGCTTCGGATTTTTTATTTTGAGTGTACCGAAGATAGGCCATGGTTTTTTGTACCATCTGGTTATTTTCATCCGACACCTGGAGGGATTCCAATTTAGCCCCCGCTTCTTCCCACTGCCCTTGTTCGGCTAAAGATCGGGCTAAATTATAGATGGCTTGGTTATTATTTCGATCGTAGTACAAGGCTTTCTGAAAGTACTCCCCGGCTTCCTTGTACTTTTTCAACTGAAAATAAGCATTACCCAGGTTGTAATATTCCACCGCCAAGGTTTCCGGGGGAACCGAGGGAGCCGTGGAACAGGAAAACATGAGGACTACCAGAGGCAGAATTCCAAAAGATCTAAATGTCATGGCATTACTCCAGAATGGTCTTTTCTATATTGCGAACTTGAGAACGGTAGAGTGCAAGAATATGACTACCGTAATCCCCTAAAAGTTGAATCATATTCCGGGGGTGGGATTCTTCATCCTTGCCGTTGAGCCGGTCCCCCGCATCCCCTAGACCGGGAAGGATGTAGGCCAACTCATTCAAAACCGGATCCATCCACAGTGTGTAAATGGTGAGATTTTTTAATGCCCGCACGGCGTGTAAGGCCCCTTTGAAGCTGGATATCATGTTAAAAACCTTGATGGACCGGGGGCGAATCCCCTGCTCTTGGAGATACTTAACCACGGTGACTAAACTACCCGCCGTGGCGTTCATGGGGTCGGCAAAAATCAGATCCTTGTCCTGAAGTTCCTCCAAATTGAAAAAGGACTTTTTCAGATCCAGAATGTACTCCATATCGGTTTCTTTCCGGGTGTCATCCCGCTTGATCCGAAAGAGGGCAAAGGGTGTGGCGTATCCGGTGCTGGAATTTTCCTCGATTTCCTTGGACAAAATCATGGAGGGAAGCAGGGCGCCCCGGAGCATCACGCACATGACTGAATTTTCAATCTGGGCATCCACATCGGGAATTTTGTGAACAGCGTAATTCTGAACCGGATGTGTTACGGGAGTTTTGACGATGAAATAGTTTTTTTTAGATTCCGCATTCACCCCCCAAGCCAAATTGAAAAGCATCTCAAAAGCCCTCTGGGTGTAGTAGACAAATTCTTCCTTGTCGGTTCTGGTGTCCCGGAGCTTGGCAATGATGCGGCTGGCTTCCGCATGAAGGAGGCGGGGGGTTTCAAAACAGTACACCTGGATGCCTTTTTCCTCCGCCAGGGCGGTTTTCATGTACCGTCCCATGGTGTTGTAGTGGGCAATGATTTTGTCTTTTTCCCTGCGGGATGTGGAATCGGCGGGGCTGGTGCTCAGTATGAGATAACTCTCCATGGCCTGTTGGTAGATACCTTCCAGGTGGTCCAAATGCTCCTTATCCTTCGCCGTCAAAAGACCTTCCAGATCCTGGGCTTTAAGAATTATCTTTTCGCTCATGGGTACCCCCGGGTTTATTATACTGGTTTTCCTGATAATGGAAAGATTTAAGAGTGTCTCGAATCTTTGAGTTTTATTAACTCCTTACAATACGTATATATACATTTACAATAAGAACTATAAAATCATCATAAGTGACAATTTCTCATGAAAAATCACAGTATTTCCAATCAAAATTTAAGTTTATTTAGGAATTCATGGATGTTTATGTGTATTTCTATTCAAATAATAACTCAAAGATTCCGAACACTAGCGACGATTTAAACTTGTCGTCATTTTTTTAATTTCAGTTGGATTTCTTACGTTTCCTGTGTATCCTATAAAGGAAGGAATATATATGAATAAACTAATGATTATCTTTTTACTCAGCTTCTCCACCGTGGCCCTATCGGCCCAAGTCACTTGGACGGAGGACTGGGAGGGTGCCATTGCCCAGGCGAAAAAAGAGGGAAAAGACCTTCTGGTGAACTTTACCGGTTCGGATTGGTGCAGTTGGTGCATGAAATTGAGCGATGAGGTATTTTCCAAATCCCAATATGTCCAAGAAGCGGAAAAAAAGTTCATCCATGTGAAGCTGGATTACCCCCAAAGACTTCCCCAAACCCCCGCCATGAAAGCACGAAATCGCCAGTTAGCCGACACCTATGGGGTAGAGGGATATCCCACCATTCTCCTCATGGATTCCCAGCTTAGGGTTTACGGAAAAACCGGGTACCAAGCCGGGGGAGCCGGGGCGTATCTGACCCACCTGGAAGGATTCCGAAAGGATAAACCAAAGCTTTTCCCCTTGCTGGATAAGGCAAACACCTCCACTGGTGCAGAAAAAGCCAAACTTTTGGATCAATTCCTCACCAGCGCCGAAACCTTAGGACTGGAAGGGTACTACAGTAATCTTCCGCCCCAGATCATCGCCGCCGACGCCAATGGATCCGCAGGGCTCCGGGTGAAGTACCAGATTCGTGCGGAACTGAACACCCTTTTGAGTACCCTGACCGAGAATAGCGATTTTTCAAAAACTGAAAAGGATTTACAAACTTTGGAAGGAAAAGCTGGGTCCATCCCCCTGGTGAAACAAGAAGTCATGTATTTCAGGGCCATGGTGATTATAAATGGATCGAAGGACACAGCCCGGGGTAAAAAACTTCTAGAAGAAGTTCAGAAAATAGACCCCACCAGCCGGATCGGTAAAGCCATACCTCAAATAATTGCCCAGATTAAATAATCTTTAATAATTTCGAAGCACAGCCCCCCTGTAATCCCTTCCGTATTGTCGGGAGGGGGAAGGGAGGCCCTATGAAAAAAGTTGTGTTCCGGAGAAAGTCCCTGTGGGGACCAATCCGGGTCTTCGTATATGAACAGAGTCAAAATGAAATCATGGAAGGGGGATCGAAAAAGGATTTTTCCTACCCCTTGGAGCCTCAAAATGAAAAACCCCGCCCAGGGCAGGGCAGGGTGCATCTCTACGATTTATGGTCACATGCTCCTAAAGGATCTTCTTGAGCCTTTCCAAGGCCTTCACCACCTTATCCCGGTGGTTGAAGGCAGAAATCCTCACATACCCTTGTCCGCAGGTTCCAAACCCTGAACCGGGAGTGACCACCACACTGGCCTGGGTTAAGATTTTATCAAAGGCTTCCCAGGAGTCGCCACCGAATTTGACCCAAACGTAAGGAGCATTGTCCCCACCGAAAACGTCTTTACCACTGGTTTTTAAAGCTTCCTTGATGAGCCGGGCATTCTCCATATAATAGTCGGTCATTTCTTTCACTTCAGCTTGACCTTCGGGAGCGTACACTGCGGCGGCGGCTACCTGAACCGGATAGCTCACTCCGTTGAACTTTGTGGAATGACGGCGGTTCCAAAGATCGATCAAGGGGTAAGCCTTCCCCTCGTTGTCATAGACCATGACATCTTTAGGAATGACTGTGTAGGCACACCGGACTCCTGTGAACCCAGCAGTCTTGGAAAAGGAACGGAATTCCACCGCCACTTCCCGAGCCCCGGGGATCTCAAAAATACTCTGGGGAATCTGGGGATCCCTAATGAAGGCAGCGTAGGCGGCGTCAAAAAGGATGAGGGCTTTGTGTTTTTTAGCGTAATCCACCCACTGGGTCAACTGTTCCCTGGTAGCCACTGTGCCGGTGGGATTGTTGGGGAAGCAAAGGTAGACCATGTCCAGGGCATAATCCGGAGGGGAGGGAATAAATCCGTTTCCGGCGTTACCTTCCAGGTAAAAAAGTCCTTCGTACCGCCCATCCACGGACTTTCCTGTACGTCCTGCCATGACATTCGTATCCACGTACACAGGATAAACGGGATCAGGTATACCGATTCTAATATCGTTCCCGAATAGTTCCTGAAAATTCCCCACATCGCACTTACTTCCGTCGGAAACAAAAATCTCATCCGCTGAAATTTGGGCTCCACGACTCTGAAAATCACCCTTAGCAATGGCTTCTCGTAAAAATTCATAACCTTTTTCCGGGCCATAACCTTTAAATGTCGCATCAGCGGCCATTTCATCCACACCTTTATGAAAAGCCTGGATAATAGAAGGACTTAAGGGCAGGGTCACATCACCAATTCCCAAGCGGATAATTTCTTTATCAGGATTGGCCTTTTTATAATCCTCGACTTTTTTTCCTATGGTCACAAAGAGATAAGAGGCCTGGAGTTTTTGAAAGTTTTCGTTAACACGGATCATGATATTTCCTTTTGTAATGATTATTAACTTTTCCTGTAATTTATGGCAAGTCCGTATAAATGAAAATTATATAACTTAGCGATTACCCCAACTTCCGAAAAGCTTTTTGAAGAAATCTGTCTTCTTCTTCCCTGAAGGCACTTCTTCCACCCGGGAGAAATATTGCACATCCGCCGGTTTTCCCACAATCAAGAGTACATCTTCACCACCGAGAACATAGTTTGGCTCAAAGAAATCATAATTCTGAAGCCCACCTTTTCGGATGGCCACCACATTCAACCCTCTTTCCTTTCGTAAGTTAGCTTGAATGAGGGTTTTTCCCTCGTATTTATCCGGAACTGACATTTCAGCTAAAACCAAGTCACTGGAAATGGGCATGTAATTAAAGAGAAGTTTTGAAACTAAAAGGGGAACCAATCTCTGGGCAGCTTCCCTTTCAGGGAAAATTACATAAGTGGCACCCACGACTTTTAGGATTTCACCGTGTGCTAAGGATTCAGCTTTTACCACAATATCTCGAACACCCATTTTTTTTAAGTAATGGGTGGCGAGAATGGAGGTTTCCCTATCATCCCCAAGATCCACGATGGCCGTGTCTATTTTTCCAGGTATGATTTTTTGAAAAATTTCTTCATTGTAAACATCGGCCACAAAAGATTCCACGGCAAAATCTTTATACCGGTCGATTAAATTCTCATCCCTATCCACGATGAGAATCTCAAAATCGTAGCTGGCCAATTCTTCCAATGCCGTCTGGGCAAAACTTCCAAGTCCTATAATGGCAAACTGTTTCATCCTATCATTACCTCCCCTCGGGGCTTTTTAATTGTAAAGTGTTTCTCTCGGGAAAATGAACTTAAGCTGAAGGCGAGGAGTCCCACCCTTCCCACGAACATATTTAGGATAATGATCCACTTCCCTGTCACTGAAAGGTGACTGGTGGTATCCAAGGACAACCCCACGGTTCCGAAAGCAGATGCGGTTTCAAACAAAATTTGTATAAAGGTCAAATGCGAATTTTGAACCCGCTCCACTGAGTAGAGAATGAGACTTGAGATGAGGTAGAGGATGAAATAGCGAATAAAAATGACCGCAGCTTTTTGGACGGTTTCCCGGAGAATTCGATGTTCCCCAAGAGCCAAGCGAGTATCATCCTCATCCATCCCCCGGAGGACAAATAGAAAAAAAAGAACAAACGTTGTAGTCTTGACTCCTCCCCCGGTGGATCCAGGACTCGCACCTATGATCATAAAAGGTATGGAGAGAATCTGGGATATGGGAGACATATCACTGGGAAAGAGAACATTAAAACCTGCGGTCCTCGTCGTTATGGAGTAAAAAATACTATTCCCTAAATCCAGCCACCAAGGTCGACTAGGTGGAGCTGATATTCTTTCAATTATGAAGAAGATTAAAAATCCTGAAAAGATGAGAATGGCGGTGGTAAACAAAACCACCATGGTATGGAAACTCAGGTGTCGGGTTTTTTTTAGTATTTTCTGAAAAATATTTTTTATGACCACCCATCCCAATCCCCCAAGGATGATTAACAGAGAAATTATCGTTAAAGCCCCAGGATTACCTTGCCAACTAAGTAAGCTATCATCTTCGAGCCCAAAACCTGCGTTGCAAAAAGCTGAAACTCCATGAAAAAGCGCATAGAAAAACCTATCCGGGTGAGCTCCTTGAAAAAGCCATAATAGGATAATTCCGATTCCTTCGATGAGAAAAGTGTATAGAAGGATGTTTCCTATAATTTTTCGAGGTTTATTTTCAACTTTTTCTAAGAAAAACTCTTTAATGATTCGAGTGTTTTTAAAAGAAATTCTAGCCCAAGGAAGAACTAGGTATAGAGTCGTAATGGTTATGATTCCCAGGCCACCGAACTGAATCAAAGCAAGAAGAACCCATTGGCCGAATATACTTAAGGAGGAGGTGGGAACTGTGGATAGACCGGTCACACAAACGGCTGAAACCGAAGTAAATATTCCATCAAGGATACCGTGCTCGGCCCCTGGATTCCAGCTAAAGGGCAGATTTAGAAGAATGGCACCTACGGTGATCACGGAGATAAAGAAGCCTAGTAGTAGCAGTCTTTCGGAAGCTATAAATGTTTTCATGGGATTAAATCGAAATTATCCTATCACAAG
>CAZUXL010000065.1:0-19825 GCA_964624355.1 uncultured Spirochaetales bacterium | reverse complement strand
TTCTATCAAGAGAGCCAATGACAACCGCAGAACAGGGGGTTCATACTTCTTTATCATATCTGTTTTCATTAGACGATCTTATTTCCAAATCTCTATTTGTATAGAATAAGTTATGGGAGTGGGGGGGCTTCACCCCCAAGTTGACCGCAGCCGGCCATGATGCTGCGACCCTTAGGCCCCCGCATTTTTACTTGAAGTCCAGCACCCTGCATTAGGACTAGAAAGCGGTCGACTTCTTCTGCCGTGGGCGCCGGACAGAGGGGGATTGAGCCGGGGTTGTAGGGAATGAGGTTAATAAGAGTCCGGCCTAAGGCGTGGGAAAAATCCACAATTCCCTGGATATCCGCCTCCGTATCGTTGATCCCGGGCATGAGGCAATAATTCAAAGCCAAAACGAAATTTCTCCGCTGGGGATAGGCGGCCAAAATAGGTTTGAGGACTTCCAAGGTATTTAATTTACCCGCGGGCATGAGGCTCTCCCTTAACATCTGGCGTCCTGCATTCAAACTTAAGGAGAGGCCTAACTTTTTCCACCCCAAATTGGCCAACTGGCTGATCCCCTTTCCCAGTCCCACGGTGCAGAGGGTGATTTTTTCTTGTGCCAAGGCGAATCCCCGGGGGTCAGCCAAGACCTTAAGGGCAGGAATTACTCCCTCTAAGTTATCCAAGGGCTCCCCCATACCCATGAAAACCACACTGGTAAATTCCCATTTAAGAAGGAACCGAGCAGCGTGAACCTGGGCGACGATTTCAGCGGCGGTGAGGGACCGCACAAGCCCCCCTTTGCCGGTTTCACAAAAAGTACACCCCATAGCGCAGCCCGCCTGACTGGAGAGGCAAAGGGTCCCCCTCTCTCCGGTGTGGGAAACCATGGGAACCAAGACCGTTTCTATTAAATTTCCATCATCGAGACGAAATATGGCTTTTTTGGTGCCCGGTTCCCCTGTAGGATCATCCTGGAGAATTCTCATCACCGATAGGGGTAGAACAGGATCGCACAGGTTATTCCAAATCTCTTGGTTTTTTTGATTCAACCCCAGCTCAGAAATACCCCACCGGCCGGTCCGATAGTATTGGCCATAAAGTTTACCTGCGACCCCTGATCCCTTGGCATCCCCTGTGTCTTTTATAAAGGCCTGGCGTCCTTGGGTATAAAATTGCTCGTAGGTCAGAGAAAGAAGAGACGTACTTTTCATGGGACCCAGTTTATCAGAACCTGGGTGGATGTGGGAATCCGAGGGTACACCGTTTAAAATCTGTGGTTTGTACAGGTGGGAACCCTAGGATTAAATTTGTTCTTAGCAATAAGATTCTTTCAGATTATGCGCCGATAAGCTAAACAGGGGCATAGAATGTTAAAACTGAGTATTGAAGACTTAAAACTGGAATTCGTCAGGAGCGTTTACGAAGCCATCACTAAGCAAATTCAGCAGATGGACCTGAAGATTTCTATAATTCTGTCCTGGAACGGTGCTATGGCGGTGATTTTAGCCAAACAAGTGACAGATATGATCGGTTCTAAAAACTTTCATTGGCTGGTGATCATTCTCATGCTCGGGATCATCACTTCCATGGGTTTTTCCGCGGTCTTTTCCTACCAGGTGTTAAAACCTCGAAAGGCTAAAGGGAAATCCCAGGAAGCTTTTGCGGGTCTACTCTATTCAGCGGATATTTTAAATTTGGGAAAAAGCGCCCGGGATAGGATTCAACAATACACCAACGAACTGTTATCTATTAATACCCATGAAGAGCTTTACCGCCAGTTTACCAAATCCATTGTGTTAATTTCCGAGGTGCAGGATAAGAAAAATGGGTTGTTTGTTCGGGCTTTATTTACTTCTGTTCTCAGCTTCACCTTGCTCTTAGGTCTCATGACTTCCATGAGTCTTATCATTGGAACTTAAAAGAGAAAACATCCTACTGGGTAGCCTTCTCCAAGGTTTCCAGTCGGTTTCGTAGACTGTCCAAGGTGGCATTTATGGAGTTCAAATCTCGGGATAGGTTTCTAAGAGTGGAGCTTTGGAGGTTCGACTGACTGCTCCAGGACTCGAATTGCCCAGACCATTCGTTTAGTTTTTTTGCCAGGATTTCCATGCGGGAAAGTTTGTCTTCCACGGCCAGGACGGATAGTTTTGCCGCTTGAGTCTGAGAATGGGAATCAGATGCGGCCTTCTGTGCTGTCTCAGTCATCCAACGCATTTCATTCAGGTGCTGTTCCCAGGTAATTCTCAAGCTGTTAAATTCTCTGACCACATTTTGAGCATCGGACTCTCTTCTATTCACTGCGGTCTGAAGTGAATCCTTCTCGGAGTCTCCCCTAAATCGAGAAATAAGATTTGCATCCTCCGATGCCTGGACCTTGATGCCTTCTAACCGGTTAATCTCAGATTGGATCTTGGTAATGTTTTTTTCCAACTCATCCCTAAGCTGGGAGTCGTACTTTTGGACGAATTTGCTGAGAATTTCTGTTGTTTCCCGATTGGCAGCCTGGAGAGACTTAACTTCAGACCTAAGGGTGTCAAAGTCGCCGGAGGTGGCACAGGAATTTAAAAAAAGGATAACTAGTAGAATGCATTGACTGTTTTTCATGGAGGATTCCCTTGGAATTTAATAGTATGTCATGATTAGAACAGAAATTCTATAGGATCTAAGGACACCGCCGGAAACAAATTTGACGTATTTCCTACGAAGGCTTAGGCTCCCTATATGCGGTTTTTAAAATCTCGAGGATTCCTTGGGCTGCTTTTTTTATGGGTTCCGCTGGTAACTGCTGGTGCTTTTACTTCAGAGGCAAGATTTTTAAAAATAGGAACAGCCCAAGGGCTTCCCAATGGCTCCGTTTCTTCCTTAGTACAAGATAGTCGGGGTTTTTTGTGGATGGGAACCCAAGGTGGCTTAGCCCGTTGGGATGGGTACTCCTTCAAAATCTTTGAGAACGAACCCTTTCAGTCCAATGTTTTAAGTCACAACCAGATTCAAACGCTTTTTTTGGACCAGGAGGATATTTTATGGATTGGGACCTACGGGGGCTTGAACCGATTTGACTTAAAGACCCACGATTTCAAAGTCTATAAAAATCATCCCGCAGAACCGAAAAGCTTGGGTCAGGACTTGGTCATCGCCATTGCCCGGGATGCTTCAGGCCGTCTTTGGGCAGGAACTCAGAACGGATTGTATCGATTGGATGAATCCACAGGCGAGTTTACGGCTTATCTTCCTGATCCTTCTAGGCCTTCGGATGAAAAGACCCCCGGGGCTTTGCCTGGGGCTGTGGTGCGATCCCTACTTCTGGACCACCAAGGGCGATTTTGGGTAGGTACTTCCACGGGAGGACTATCCCTTTATGTACCGGAGGCTGAAGGATTTCGTACATGGCGAAATATCCCGGGAAATGACCGATCCCTTCCCAGTAATGCGGTCATGGCTTTATCGGAAGATTCCCAGGGACTTTTCTGGATTGGTTGTTGGGGGGGCGG
This sequence comes from uncultured Spirochaetales bacterium, assembly GCA_964624355.1. Taxonomy (GTDB): domain Bacteria; phylum Spirochaetota; class Spirochaetia; order JABEVK01; family JABEVK01; genus CAZUXL01. The sequence continues at coordinate 16,349 of CAZUXL010000065.1, read as the reverse complement.
CCTTGTGAGCTCTCTAGATCCTGCCACAGGGGTTTTTAAAACCTATCCCACTGAGGATTTAAAAATATACACCGTCAATGCCCAAGACTCCTCTTTTGTCCGGGCTGGATCTTGGGGTGGTGGCCTTTTTGAACTAAATAGGTACGAAGGAACCATGGCCCGGTATCTTGCCTCGGATACCTCCGGGGCACTTTCCAACGATGTGGTCTATTGCATGTTGCAGGATGTGGAAGGGGATTTTTGGGTTGGCACTAACGGGGGCGGCATCAACAGGATGAGCCGCAATGAAGGGTACTATGAAACCCTAGCCCATGATTCAAAAAATCCTCACAGTCTGGGGGCTGGGAAGGTGACATCGGTTCTACGGGATCGGAACGGTACTATGTGGGTGGGGGTCTACAACGGCGGCCTCAATCGCTACGTAGAATCCACAAGATCCTTTGTGCGCTATCGCAATGATTTGAAAAACCCCCATAGTATACCCAACGATATCGTGAATTATTTGTACGAAGATTCCCGGGGAAACCTCTGGGTGGCTACAAACAATGGCTTGGCCCGGTATAGACCCCGGACCGATGATTTTGAAACCTGGCCTTTGGATTCCCTACCGGATAATATTTTTTATTCTTTAAAGGAGCATCCGGACGGGCGTTTGTGGTTGGGTATGTATACAAAAGGACTGGGATTACTGGACCCGGTAACAAAAACATTTCAGCATTTTCCCTTGGACCCCGAGGGCAAGAAAGGTCCGAGAAACGGGCTTATTTACGCCATGGAATATGATAATAAAGGGAACCTTTGGCTGGGTACAAACCTAGGGTTGTCCGTTTACGATGGAAATAATTTTACCTCATTTTCCTACGATCCCACCATCACCACAGGCCTGTCTTCCGATACGATCCGGACCTTGTTTAAGGATGAGCAGGGAAATATGTGGCTGGGGACCACTGGAGGGGGCCTTCTTCGGTCGGATCCAGGTAAATCAAACTTCACTCTCTACTCCCGGGCCAGTGGTCTTCCCTCCAACAATATCCGGCTGATTCTTCAGGATCGGGAAGGCTCAATCTGGGCAGGAACTTCCGCCGGATTGGCAGTAAAAAAGGAAAATGAAGAGGTCTTTCGCGGTCTCACGGTTTTTAATGAACTACAAGATCGGGACTTTCATACAGGCGCGTGGCGTGCTGGAAATGGAGACCTGTACTTTGGCGGGGCCAATGTCCTCTATCGATTGAATCCCCGTAATCTTCCTTCCAGAAGCGTGTCTCCCCGGGTGGAACTCTCAGGGCTCCTCCTGGGTGCGAGCAACAAAGATCATCCCATTGATCCTGCCTATTTAACCCATTTAAATCTTCCCTACGATGCCAATGGTTTTTCTGTGGAATTTACGGTCATGGACTATCATGATCCGGTTAAAAATCTTTACAATTTTTACTTAGAAGGTTTTGACAGTACCTGGAGAAGTTCCTTCTTTAAGCGCCGGGCAGACTACACAAACCTACCGGGAGGAAAATACACCCTCCACGTGAAGGGCTCTAACGCCGATGGAAATTGGACCGGTGAAGAGCGAATCCTAACCATCGAAGTGGATTCCCCCCCCTGGGCTCAGCCCTGGGCCTATGCGGGTTACCTAGGAATTCTCACCGGTTTTGGGTACTTGCTTGCATCCCTGAAGGGAAAGAAAACATTGACCCAAAAGGTAGTGGAACTGACCCAATTAAAGGGGGAGTTGGAGACGGTGAATGAGAAACTCCAACTACAAACCAGAATGGACGGTCTGACCGGTATTCCCAATCGCCTTCATTTTGACGAGTACCTCATACAATCTTTTGCCAGGGCGTTGAGAGATCAGCAACCATTGGGGTTGATAATGATCGATTTGGACCATTTTAAGGATTTTAACGATCAAGGCGGCCACCTCAAAGGAGATGAAGCCCTCAGGCAGGTGGCGTCCGCCCTCCATTCCAGTTTAGAGCGGGCTACGGACCTTGCGGCCCGGTACGGGGGTGAGGAGTTTGTGGTTGTTTTGCCCGGAACAACCCAAGAGGGAGTTCGAAAGGTGGCGGAGCGGTTGAGAACCCGGGTAGAATCCTTGGGCTTGAAACCTCTAACATCGTCCCAAGGAGGGCTGACCATAAGCTTGGGTATAACCACAGTCGTCCCCCAGAAGAATCAATCACCCCTGATTCTTATTGAAAAAGCCGATAAAGCCCTATATACGGCCAAGGAAAGAGGCCGGAACAGGGTGGAGTGTTTAGTTTAAAACGAGTTTTAAAAAAAGAGGAAAATTATGAATAAAAAAACCTTGGGAATCCTATTAGTGGTTCCCGTTCTGCTCATCGTTTCTTTTATTTTGGATTATATATTTCTTCCAGCCTGGAATCTTCAGTCATTTAATTTCTGGATGATTCTGGCGGTGGGAGTGGTGATCGTCCTAAGTCTGGGTGCGGTCTTTTTCCAGGCAAAAAAGGTTATGACCGTTTCCTGGACTGCAGGGGGTGTCATTTTCCTTATCGCCCTGGTAGCTTCCGTGGGTTCCTGGCTTTTTTGGCCGGGAAATGACATCCTCTTATCCAAGCTATTACCCATAACGGAGTTTGATGGAGCCAGCTTTAGTAAGGATTTTCCTGGCGCCAGTCTCACTTCCACCGAGGGAAATACAATTTTACTCCCTTCATTGGATAAAGAGCTTTCCATTAAAATAGCTCAAGGGAAATTAGGCCCTTACGGCGCTCAATTCCAAATGGATCCGGATATTTTCACTTCGGTAAATGTGATTCGGGACAAGAATCAGCAGATGGTCAGGATATCACCCTTGGACTATTCCGGCTTCATGGTCGCCTTGAGCTCGGGAAGCAAAGGAACTCCCGGGTATCTGGAGGTAGCCCAAGGCACAGGTGAAGGAAGGCTGGTACCGGTGGAGGGTGGGATGAAATATACCCCAGGGGCCTTGTTCAATTACGATCTTGCCCGGCACCTCCGGTTTACCTATCGGACCGCTCTTTTTGGTGGCTGGAACTTTGAAATTGATGATGCGGGGAATCCTTGGTGGGTGGTTCCCGTTATGGAAAACCGGGCAGGCCTCTTCGCCGGTTCGGAAATAATAGCCACCGTTCTAGTAAACCCCATATCAGGGGAATCGGCATACTATATTAAAGGGACTGAACCCGTGTGGGTGGATCGGGTAGTGCCTTCTGAACTGGTCCTCGAACAGGCAAACAACGCTTTGAGCTTAAAGAACGGATGGTTCAATCAGATCCTGGGGGAGAAAAAAGAGGTTTTTCAACTTTCCGATGGGTATAATTACATTTCCACCGTGGATGGGCTGGAAGGTAAAACCTGGCTTATCTCCGGGATAACTTCCCCGAACGAGGCGGATCAAACTGTCATAGGATTTCTGATGGTGGACTTGAAAACAAAGGAAACCCGCCGATACAGTCTCACTGGCATAACAGAGATGCGCGCCATGGAAATTGCACAGAACGACGAGCGGGTTAGGGCACAAGCTCTCACACCCACGTGGCCCATAGTGATGGAGGTTCAAGGAACCCCTGCCTACTTTTTGATGTTGAAAAATGATGTGCAAAGACAGAGGTTTGCCCTGGTGGATGTGGCCAATGGAACCCTGGTGGCCATGGCGGATAATTTATCGGATTGTCAGACCCAGTTCGCGGGAATGATGGGTGTGACCTCCTTAGATCAGGAGAACCTTTTGACCGTGGACGGTATAGTGTCCCGGGTTAGGGACAATTACGACGGGACCAGCAGTTTCCTATTAGCCGGTGACCCTGCCAACAGGTATATCGTAAATAACACCCAGTCCAATGGAATCTTGTTCATGTCTCCAGGGGACAATGTGGTGATAACCTACCGGACCCAGTTGGCCGTAAAAAATCAGCGGTTGGTGGTGGAACTCCGAAATGTGAGTATAGGGGAATAAGAGAGATCTATGAAAAATGTATCTTCCTTAAGCAAAGCTGGTTGTATTCTTTTGTTTCTATTAACTGGGATGTCTAATTTAGGGGCTCAGTCTCATATTTCTTTGAACGACACTGGCCTCTACATCCTTGAAGCCGGTCCTGGGGTCACCTTTGAAGTGGATCCCAGGATTGAGCTTCTTTCCGGTGTGCTTCTTTGGGTCGGCCGATTCGGTAGTGCCGTATCCCATGCAGAATTACCCCTATACGGACGGGAATTGAAAGATTTTTTTAAAAATTGGCGACAATTACCCGCCTTTGATTTTACTGGTTCCATGGAAGACCAAGGTTTCGGTTTTGATGCCCCGCCCACAGCCTTGTTGAGAACGGAGGGTGGATTGGCTTTAACTCCCATACCTGAAGGTTTTGGCTCCAATTTGGAAAGCCGAGCTCAGGGTAGTGGTAATCTAAGGTCCTTTATTTCCCATCTCCACCAGCTTTCAGTCCATTCAGGATTTTCAAAATTTTTTGAAAGTCGCAGAAGTTATTATGAAGGTTTACTGACCAAAGCCGCTTCAGAAACTCGAAGTGGCGAAATTGTGGCTTGGTTGAAGAAATACTTCCGGACAGAGGGGGAATACAGGTTCCATTTCGTCCTGTCACCGGCATACTTTCCCAGTGGAGGCTTTGGGCCTAGGGTGGATCGGATGGAACAAGGGAGGATGGTGCATCACGTTTACCAGATCATCCGGGATGCGGAAAAGATTTCTAAAGGATCCCTGGATGGTCTAAGTTTTCATGAATTTGGCCACTCTTTTGTGAATCCGGCCATGGGAGAAAAAATTCCTTCTGAAGCGATTAATGGAATCACATCACTATATAAAATAGTGGAAACCCAGATGCAGGCAGCCGCCTATGGAATTCCTTCTACCTTTCTTAATGAATTATTCGTCCGAGCTGCCACTATACGAGGGATGGAAACCTTAAACCCCAGTTTGAAAACTGATCCATTGTTTTTAGCAGAAGAAAGAAAAGGCTTTTTTCCCATTAGAGAAGCTTATGCCCTTCTATTGGAATATGAAAAAGACCGGGAGGATTTTTTTACAGCTGGACCCGGATTGGTCAAAAAACTAGCTTTGCAGGCCTCGACCTTGACGGAAAAGGAATTATTGCGAACCGCAGCGGCGAAGCGAAGGGCCTTCGAGACTTACGAAACCGGTTTTGAAGGGCTCTCAGGGACTCTGGGACCTGAATGGCTTGTGGAAGCGGGTGTGAGCGGTATGGGCAAAGTCAGCGAGATTGTAGTTGATAGTCTCATTCCATCTTCCGAGGGAGCTTGTCTGACTCTTAGAGGGGACAAGGACACCCAGGTTTGGGAGGTAGTTTCTATTCCTGTGGATTTGAACTCTGGGACCCTGAAAGCCAATTGGTCTGTTCAAGGTCAGGATTTAAAAAAAGAGACCGATCAGTATGACAATGCCTTTGTGGGTTTTACCGGGCAGAATTCCCAGGGGAAGCCGGTATTTTTTGTAAAAAAATATAATGGTTCGTTTCCCTGGCAACCGGGGCAGATGGAAATCCCCGTGAACCCCGCCTCGTTCAAACGGCTGGCATTCACAATTTTTCTATCCAAATCGGGAACACTTTCTGTGGATAATATTAAAATATCCTTTTCACCCGAGGACTCCTAAGCTTTCGGCATTGACCTCAAGGTGTTAGTAATGCCTCCAGAAGGACTTGCTTGGAAAGCAATTCTGGAAAAATCACTGGGGGCATTCCTGGTCGGAGTAGAAGATTGAAGGGCACTCCAGCTCGTTGGTATTTCCGTAGCCAACGGGAAATGACGGGATCAGCTTTTGTGAAATCTCCCCGCAGAAGCTGAATTCCCTCTTTTTGATATGCTTTTAGAAATTCGGGATCTCTTAAAGCTCCGGCTTTGTTTACTTGGCAGGTGAGGCACCAGTCCGCAGTAAAATCAATAAAGATGCCTTGACCCGCCTCCAGGGCTTCGGCGACTTTATCCTCTGAAAAGGTGATCCAACCTTCTGAAAGAATATCCAGGCTTGTACTGGCTCTTGAATTATTCTCCTGACTGGGAGAAATCAAAAGGATGTAACCTCCCCCCATGACCATCCCTAGGAGTAGACCCCGAGCCAGGTTCAATTTCCATCCCGAGAAGTTGCTTTTTTGAAGTGTTCCAAAAAGCCAGGCACCTAAGAGTACCAAACCCAGAAACCAGAGGACTCCTGAAAAAGGATCCGCTTCCACCTGTTTCTGAAGGACTGTGAGAAGCCATATTCCCGTCCCTACCAATCCAAAAGCCATGAAGCCCCGAAGGATATCCATCCATTTTCCTGGTTTGGGTAAAAACTTTAAACTACCCGGGATGACCAACAAAAGGAAGAAAGGGAGTGCCAGGCCGATTCCTATAAAACTAAAGGTGAGAATAATGACCCACCAGGGGCTGGAAAAGGCCAAACCCAGGGCTGTTCCTAAAAATGGGGCGGTACAGGGGGTCGCGAGAACCACGGTGAGTAGTCCGGAGAGGTAACTGCCTCCTAAACCCAGGATTTTTCCTGTTTTAATACGTGGGGGATTCAAAATAAAGACATCGAAAAGAGAAAGGGCGAAAAGAAAGACGATGAGGATGAGGCTTAAGACGTACCAAGAGTTTTGGAATTGCACCCCCCATCCCACCGAAATCCCCGTATTTTGAAGCATAATTAGGACCAAAGCCAGTAGGATCATGGAGGAAAGTATTCCTGCGGCGGCAGCCCAAGCGTGGGCCCAACGGGATCGGGGATTTTCTCCCGCTTGTTTGAAAAGAGAAAGGACCTTGATAGAAAGTACTGGTAGGACGCAGGGCATGAGATTTAAAAGAAGCCCTCCCAAAAAAGCCATGATGAGGATGAAAAATAGGGATGTAATATCCGGAAGTGGGGGTAAGGGGGCTTCAGGTAGTTCTGAGGTGGGGGGAAATGTGGAATTTAACTTCAAGGAAGGTCCTTGGTTCAATTCACTCAAAATCCAGGGTTTTAGGGCGTTAACCTCAGATATGGAGCTGGGAAGGGGCATCTCAAACGTTCTTTCTTCCGGAAAAAGACAAACCCCCGCATCGTTGCAGATCTGCCAAAAGACCCTTCCTTTTACGTTGGATCCTAAAGCGTGGGCTTTTAAGAGCCGCTTTATAATAAAAGTTCCCTCGAAAGACGGGAGTCCTAAAATAGTATTTTCTGTGGCAGGATATTCCACATCCCCCACCGAATCGGAAAAATCAAGACCAAAATATTCCGGCTGGTAAAATTGATGAAGACCGGTTGGTAGGGTAAACTGGGCTTCCAACCATAGATTTTCCCCCCTTGGATTCTCAGAGTTGCTAAGGATCCTCAGAATAACCTCTGGAGTTTGGGAAAAAAGGCTTCCAGGAACCAAAAGAAGCAAACTCAATGAAACCAAAAGCCTAATTAGAGTATTCATATATATAAGATACTCGATTTTCATGGGGATGAAAACCCATGGGATAACTGGGGGGCCAGGGAACTTGACCCGGTAGTGCCAAGGGGATAAATTAACCACTCAAGGAACCCATGTCAGAACCCACAGAGAATCAGAACCCCGAGCATCACCGTCGAGTCCGGTATTCAGGAACCCATCCAAAAAAATTTGGCGAAAAGTACAAAGAGTTGAACCCTGAAAAATACCAGGAGGACGTGGAAAAGGTAAAAATGCGGGGACAGACCCCTGCAGGATCCCACAGGCCAATTTGTGTGGATGAAATCTTAGAAGCCCTGAAAATTTCTCCCGGTTTGAAGGGTGTGGACTGTACCTTGGGTTACGGGGGCCATACTCGGGAAATTCTGGAACGACTGGGGCCTGAGGGCTTGCTTATTGGTCTGGATGTGGACGCCGTGGAACAAGAAAAAACCATTTCCCGGCTTCGAGGTTTGGGTTTTGACGAAAAAGTTTTTCAAGCAAGACATTTGAATTTCTCCCAGGTGGCCACCTGTTTGGAAATGGTTCCAGAAGGGTTTGATTTTATTCTGGCGGACTTGGGTGTCTCTTCCATGCAGTTGGACACCCCACAGAGAGGTTTTTCTTATAAAAATCCTGCCCCTTTGGATCTCCGGTTGGATCCCACCTCCGGCGAAACCGCTGGGGAGTTCCTAAGGCGTGTTCGAGAGGATGATTTAATTGAAATGCTTCGTGAAAATGCAGATGAACCCCAAGCACTTCTACTGGGGAAAGCAATTTGCCGTCAGCGAAACCAATGTCAGACGACCAAAGGTTTGGCAGGGGTGATTGAGGAAATTTTTGAAATCAAAGGTCTTAGAAAAGAGGAGTTAAAATCCACCTATCAGCGGGTTTTTCAGGCTTTGAGGATAGAAGTAAATCACGAATTCTCTGTTTTAAACCAGTTGTTGGAATCCCTGCCCCGGTGTTTAAAGTCCGGGGGACGAGTGGCCATTCTGACCTTTCACTCGGGGGAAGACCGACGGGTGAAATTGGCCTTTAAGGAGTACGAAAAAGCTGGGATTTTTTCAGAAGTGGTCCGCAGACCCCTAAGGCCTTCGGGGAAAGAGCGCCACGATAATCCCCGATCCAGCCCTGCAAAACTCCGTTGGGCAGTAAAAGCCTAATATTTCTTTGTACCGCTCAGTTCCTTGGCTTTTACCACGAAGGCGTCGATGGAGCCGTCACTTATCAATCGGTCTAGGGTCAAATTTATCTCTTGAACCAGATTTCTATTTCCTTGTTTTATGGCAATGGCGGATCCCCCCCCATCTGAATCCAGATCCACCTCAGCCAAAGCCAGATCTGGATTTGCTTTGATGTACTCCTTTGCCAAAGGGAGTTCCACCACCAGGGCGTCTAAGTTCTTGTTTTTTAGCTCCCCAATCAGGTCCGGAATACTTACTAAAGAAACCAGTTTTGCCTCGGGAAGTTTAGACTTCACCAAACTTTCTTGGAGGCTGTACAATTGGGTTCCAATGGTTTTTTCCCTGAGAATTTCCAAGGATGTGATCTCAGGAGAGTTTTCAATTCGCCCCAAGACTACTTGTTGGGCGATGTAATAAATATCGGAAAAGTCTACAGTTTTTTTCCGTTCCTCAGTGGGAGTCATTCCTGAAATCACTATGTCCACTTTATCGGTGGTCAAAGACGGAAGCAATTCGTCAAAATCCAAGTCCTTAATTTCCAGAACCACCCCCAAATCCTTGGCCAATTCAGCCACAATATCCATATCAAAGCCCTGGATTGTATCTTTTCCGTTTTTTACCAGGTGAAATTCATAGGGAGCATAATCCGCAGCGGTTCCCACCACAATTTTTCCGGTGGTTTTGATCCTAGCAAGGGTATCAGTGGAGTCTGTACAAGAGTAAAACAGGGATTGGGAGAGAACCAGGAGGAGCATATATTTCATGTAGGGGAAGATACCTGGAGGGAGGGGGAAAGGGCAAGACCTGGGTGCATTCTTGGACATTTCCAATATCCTTATTGAAGGATGTATGAAAACTTGACCAAATTTCTAAGCTACTCTTGACCTGGAAAGGGTATATGACTTATACTCAAATTGAACATAAGTCCGTTGAGTTATTTATATTTTACTTATACTCAAAATGAGTATAAAGGAGTGCGCCATGAACACCGCCATCCTGGAAAAACCTGACCTAAAAGAAAGGCTTAAAAATTATATTCCTTCGGTAGAATGGCCCTTGGTCAAAGAACTTATTGACGAAATCAATCGACTCAAGGTGGAAAAGGGCGCTTTAGTTTTGGCTCACAATTACATGACACCTGAGATATTCCACGGTGTGGCGGATATCGTGGGTGATTCCTTGGCTTTGGCCCGGGAAGCCGTAGGGCTGAAAAACGAGATAATCATAGTCTGTGGGGTTCACTTCATGGCCGAAACCGTAAAAATACTAAATCCTGATAAGACGGTCCTTATCGCCGATTTGGATGCGGGGTGTTCGTTAGCAGAAAGTATCACTGCAGCGGATGTACGTCTCTTAAGAAAGAAGTATCCTGGTGTTCCCATCGTAACCTATGTGAATACCTCCGCGGCGGTGAAAGCGGAGAGCGATATCTGTTGTACTTCGGGGAATGCCCTGGCTATTGTGGAAGCCCTGGACTCCGACACGGTGCTAATGATTCCAGATAAGTATCTTGCCGCAAATATAGCCAATCAGACGAAAAAGAAAATTCTCACCTGGGAAGGTTCTTGTATGGTGCATGAGAAATTCACACCGGAAGAAATTGGTCGCCTCAGAGAGCAATATCCTGGGGCCACGGTGATCGCCCACCCCGAGTGTCCCGTACCCGTGGTGGAAGCCTGTGACTTTTCTGGTTCCACTGCCCAAATGATCAATTATGTAAAAAGGGAAAAACCCACCAAAGTACTTTTGGTCACCGAGTGTTCCATGAGTGACAACGTGGCCATTCAATTCCCAGAAACCGAATTCGTCAGACCCTGTAATCTCTGTCCTCACATGAAAAAAATTACACTTCCTAAAATCCTGAATACTCTGAGAACCCTTAGTCCCCAGGTCACTGTGGAGTCCAAAGACATCCCCAGGGCACGGTTGGCGATTGAAAAAATGCTGGCAGTAAAATGACCTTGGGGAAGGACTATGACGTGGTCATAGTCGGAACCGGGGCTGCCGGACTTACTGCAGCCTTGCATACCTTTCCTTTGAGAACCTTGGTGATTACAAAGACCCAAAGGTTGGAGTCCGGTTCAACCCCATGGGCCCAGGGGGGAATATCCTTTCCTGTGGATGAGAAGGATATTCCTTCCCATATAAAAAACACCTTGGATTCGGGAGCTGGACTTTGTCGTCCCGAGGCAGTGGATGTGCTGGTGAAGGAAGCACCCTTAGCCCAACAATGGTTGGAGGCCCTCGGTTATCCCTTTGATAGGAAGCCAGGTTGCGAGGGAAGTCACGAAGGGGCCACCTTGCTACGCGGCCGGGAAGGGGGTCATTCTGTTCCTCGGATTCTCCACGCGGGGGGGGATGCATCAGGGAAATATCTTACAGAGGTACTGTTAGAAAGGGCCTCCCAAGTTTCGAATATCACATTAGCCCGAGGTGTCACCTCCTGGGAAATAATCACGTCTGTGGATCAAAAACAAGTACAGGGTTTGAAAATTTGGTCAGCAGAGGCAGGAATTAAGGTTATCCGGACAAACCGGATTATTTTTGCGGGAGGAGGCCTGGGACAAGTTTTTGGCCGGACGTCGAACCCTAGGGAGGCCACGGGGGACTGTTTAGCCATGGGTATGGAGGCGGGTGTGGAAACCGAGCTTCTGGAAATGGTACAATTTCACCCCACAGGCTTAGATTTAGAAGGCCGGGATTCCTATCCGCTTTTAACCGAAGCCCTACGGGGTGCCGGAGCCCGGTTAGTTTTAGATGATGGAAGTGATTTGAAAGTTGATCACCCCTTGGGTGTTTTGGGAACCAGGGATTTGGTTTCCAGGGCTGTTTTTGATGCTCAACTGAAGGGCCATAAGGTTTATATGGATGCCAGAGAGCTGCCCGGCCCTGCATTTCCCACTAAATTCCCATCGGTATTTTTACTATGCAAAAAAGCGGGATTAAACCCTTTGAAAGATCTGCTTCCCATTACACCGGTGGTTCATTATCACATGGGGGGAATTAAGACCGATGTAAATGGAAGAACTTCCCTACCTGGTTTGTGGGCTGTGGGAGAATGCGCTTCCAGCGGAGTCCACGGCGGGAATCGTCTAGCCAGTAACTCTTTATTGGAGTGCCTGGTGTTCGGTCGAAGGGCCGGTTTGGACGTGGGGATGTATAATTCTCCTGAAACAGAAGGTGAATTTGAGGGCAGTGATAGATTCCCCATAACCCCACCAACTCTACGGGGAAATAGGGAGCAGCGGATAGAAATTATGATTAGATTACAAAAAATAGTGTTCACTTCCGCTGGCCCCCTAAGATCCGAGGAGGGCATGAAAAAGGGAATTGAAAATCTCCAAATCTTGAAAGGTGAGTACGAACAACTAGCCCATTATCCCTTGGCCTCCATGGACGTGGGCAACGTTAAAGAATTGGATAATCTATTTCTTATCGCTGAGAGCCTACTGGAATCGGCTTTAATACGAAAGGAAAGTCTTGGTGCTCACTGGTTAGGTTAAAAGTAAATTCTCGTTTTCTTTTCACATTTTTTCAGGTGGGGTCGTGGGGGAATATCGGTTTACTGTTTTCCCATTCGGGGATACCAAGAATTTGGTAGAGTTCCAGTTGATATCCTGGGATCCGAAGAATCCTGATACAATTTTTCCGGTCCTTCAAACTGAGGAGAAAGCCCATACTGCGTGGCGGTATTAATGATTAAAATTGGCCTTCCTTGCAAAGTTTTCAGGTCCAAAGACTTTCCCCTGGAAGGTCAAGCACAAATGAAAAGCGGTCTGGGTTGGTGGTGCTCAAATCTAATTCCTTTTACTTCGCATTAATACAAATTTGGCTCAACGATTCCAGATACCTTTAGTATTCCAACGAAATTAGGTATGTTGATCCCACAGTTAGTCCTCCCCATGACCAGTTGAATTGATTATTTTTGGCCCACAGTACCCGGTCGGTGGTTCCCTGACGCATAAGGGTTAAGGCCAAGTCAGACCCGGAACGGTACCGCTCTCCCCACTGAGTTATCTCACTGGGGGAATAGAAAACTGTGAATTCCAAGGATCCTTGAGAAACCTGACGGGTATAATCTTTTTCATAACCCTCATCCCGAGGGGGATTGGCCGAGCTTTCCAAAACGGTTCGGGCAAAATGATAGCCTCTACCTTTAAATTGGGAGAAATTGGGTCCGTGGAGTCCCTTATTATGGAGCCCCCCTCCCAGGAGTGTAAAACTCCGCCCTTCTTCTTCCGGTGGAAGTTTGGTAAACTGAAGAATAACCTTTATCAAGTGAGAATAATTGGAGTTCTCGGGGATTTCCTGGTTGGTTATTTTATCTTCAGTGATTGTGCGACCGAAGAGGACCGGTGTGTTCACAAACGGGGTCCTTTTCGGGGGTAACAGCGTGGGGGGAACCTCCGGTGAGGGTTCAGGAATGCCAGCACAGGAAACCATAGTGAAGAGGGAAAGAAAGAAGTAGGTAGTATTATTCATTAAAAATCCTTAAAAAATCGGGTGAAAATGGTTGGGTTGACAAGTCATCTTACCACAGTTGATCATAGAGGGGCACGAATAACCGGATTCATATCTCAGGAGTCGGATTTTGAAAAATTATTTTATTGTATTTCTTTTCACTCTATTTTTGTCCTGTACCACCACGTCTCCCCCTCCCCAGGACCTCTTAAGATTACCCCTTCCTGATACCTTACCGACATGGACCACAGAGTCAGGTATTTACGAGATTTTTATTAGGAATTTAACCCCGGAAGGGACTTTTCAAGCGGCCATCTCCCAGCTTCCCCGTATTAAAGCCCTGGGGGTGAAAACCCTTTGGCTCATGCCTTTCCATCCCATCGGTGATTTGAAACACAAGGGCACTCTGGGGTCCCCCTATTCCATTAAGGATTTTTACGCTGTGGATCCCCTGGCTGGAACCTTGGAGGACTTTCGAAGTTTCGTGAAGGCGGCACAGGCCTTGGACTTGAAAGTCATTCTGGACTTTGTGGCTAGCCACAGCGCTTGGGATAACCTTTGGGTGACCCAGCATCCGGATTGGTATCTAAAGGATAGTAACGGAAATGTTCGAGCTCCGGGTCCGGATTGGACTGATGTGGCGGGATTTGATTATAAAAATCCTCAACTTCGGGAAGAAATGATTCAAGTGCTGTCATTTTGGGTAGAGGAATTTGATATTGATGGTTATCGCTGTGATGTGGCTTATCGGATGCCCACGGATTTCTGGTCCGATGCCATCAAAGCCCTCCAAAAGATTAAACCTGTCCTGATGTTGGCGGAGGGTACGGAGGTGAGGTTGGTGGAGGCCGGATTCCAGATGATCTATGGGAGCGTGGGATATTCCAATTTAAAAGATGTTTTTGGGGAGGGCATGCCCAACGATTTTGCCCGAGCCGCCTTCGATGAATGGACTGGGGCGGGGGGAGCCCCCCTGCTTCGATTTATCACAAATCATGATGAGACCAGTTGGAGTGAAACACCCCCCGTTCTATTTGGATCAGAAGAAGGGGCTCGGGCTGCAGCAGTGGGAACTTTCCTCCTCCCAGGGATTCCCATGATTTATAATGGTCAAGAAATCGCCTCAGAAGTAAAAGCCAACCTTTTTGAAAAGACCACTTATGACTGGAATTCTTCCGAAGGAACAAGTGATTTTTATAGCCAACTCATGACCCTCTGGGCTGGGGAGCCGTCCTTTAAAACGGGGACCATGGATATTCAAGATCTCATAGAAGCTCCGGGGGTGCTCTCTTATGCCAGGGACGATGGGAATGATCGAATAATTGTATTGGTGAATTTCCGTCGGGAGGAAGCTCAAATCACCCTCCCTGAGGTCTGGAAGTCGGATAAGTACAGGGACTTATGGACGGGGGAAAGTTGGAATGGGGGATCTTTGAACGCTTACAGCTGGAGAATTCTCAAGGCCCAGAGATGAGGAGGTCCGTTTGCCCCGAGTAATTTCTCTGGACTGGCTCAGTCCTGATATTTTTGAAATTCATTTGGAAAAAGAGGGGTTGGTTTACGAGGCGGGGGATTGTACCCTTTTAATCGGTCCCGACGGCATTGATTCCCGACCCTATAGTTTCTCTTCCCATCCCTTGGAAAATAGAATTAGTTTTTTGATCCGGCGTATTCCCAAGGGCGGTCTGACTCCCTGGTTAGGGTTCTTAAACCCTGGAGATCGGGTGGAGACTTCCAGTCCCTTCGGTCTTTTTGCCCCCGGTCGGGAAGGACCGGCGGTATTTATCGCCACAGGTACGGGGATTGCTCCTTTTTTGTCCTACCTGAAGGATGTGGGGGCTCCAGAGCCGAGGGCTCTGTTTTACGGAGTGAGGCGGCGGGAGAATGGGGTTTACCATACCTGGCTAACAGAGCGACTGGCCAGAAAAAGTTGTAATTTTTTAGGCCCCCCCGATCCCATTTATCATTTTGTGGTTTCAGGTGAAGGGGAGGGGCGAGTTACAGATTTGATTGATCAGATTCCGTTGGAGCGGGGTTTAAATTATTACCTTTGTGGTCATGAGACCATGTGTCAGGAAATGAGTTCCCTTCTTCTGGCCAGGGGTGTGGATGAAAAATTTATACACTCCGAGATCTTTGTACAAGCTTAGGGGACACCTCTAAAAACCCAGGAACTTTTCGGGCTCGATCTTTTCCCTCCCTGAAACGGCTCGGTTAAGGCCAAAATCATCGAAAACCACGAAGGTTTACTCCGATTTTGGCCTTAATTCGTCCTTCCAGGAAGAAAAAAGCTCTTCGCCGGAATTCGACCCTGGTTTTTAGAGGTGCCCTAGGGTTGTCCGCACTTTAGTATATTGAACAGTCTGTTTAAATAAGGTATTACTGAAATATGTCATTTAAACATTTCGGTTTTATCCTAATTCTAATACTACATTCATATTCCCTATGGTCACAAGAAAGTAAGGAACCCATTTCTCCAAAGGATGTAGCCCCGGATAAAGTCTATTTTGGCGGATCTTTAGGTCTCCCCAATTTGTTGAATCTTCACTGCGGATATACTGTGGGGAATTTGTACATGGGGCTCACGTTACCAGTTCTTTCTTTATTTAAAGCCCCACCAAAACCATCAGGTGAAATAGATCAATCACAGCCTGGAGGGTATGGAGCTTTCCAACTAAACCTGGGACCAGCCTTAGTATGGGATTGGGGATTGGTGGCCTTTTCGGCGGTGGCTGCCTTGGGGGGGAGTACGGATATTGAGGGTAATACGAGCCCGTATGGTTATCTAGGGGCAGCCTTAGATTTAAAATTGTTCCTATTTTGGGCGGAAGCGGGCTTAGGCTACGGATGGTCTTCCAAAGGCCAGGGGTTCGGACCTTTGGTTCAATTAGGAATTATGTTCTGATGCTTCAAGGCTGAGGTGTCCGTTTCCAAATATTTTCTCAGGTCCTTTAGGAGTTTTGGAGTTTCCTGAAGATGCTTCCAAAAAGAACAAGCCATGATGGGTTTTGTTTTTCCTTTCAAATCGATTTTTTCAAAGGTTATTTTTTTCTTAGGGAAACGGTCCATGGCGTTGAATACTTCCTCACTCACTAAAAGTCCTCCTGTTTCAGCCATGGATTCCAGGCGTTGAGCGGTATTCACCACGTCGCCTATCAGGGTGTAGTCGTACCGGGTATGTCCCCCGACAGAACCTCGGATTAGCCGGCCGTAGTGGATTCCGATGCGGAGTTCTAAGGGAGTGTCTCCCTGGATGCTTCGCTGCACATTCATGCTTTGCATTCCCGTTTGAATTTTAACAGCGGCGCCTAAAGCG
>CAZUXL010000064.1:0-19969 GCA_964624355.1 uncultured Spirochaetales bacterium | reverse complement strand
TGAAATCTGTTACAGGTTCCGGGGTAAAAAAGAGGGTAAATAACCCACCGCACCGATTTAATTTCACTGGAAGATTTTGGGTAATGGATTCCAGGATCTGAAAAAAATCTCCCCATTTTTCTTCCATTTCATGGTAAAAGCCGGGGTGACTCAGCCGGTGAACCACTGCGGCTCCTGCAGCACAGGCGAGGGGATTCCCTGCTAAGGTTCCGGCCTGATAAACGGGGCCGGTAGGGGCAACCAGGTCCATCAATTCCCGTTTTCCCCCGTAGGCCCCGCAGGGCAGACCTCCCCCCATGATTTTTCCCAGGGTGGTCAGATCCGGTGTGATATTCCATTTTTCCTGAGCTCCCCCTAGACCGACTCTGAAGCCTGTGATCACCTCATCAAAGATCAGCAGGGTCCCTGTTTTTTGGGTAATTTCCCGAAGCCCTTCTAAAAACCCGGGAACAGGATTAACCACTCCCATATTGGCGGCTACGGGTTCCACAATGACCGCGGCAATTTTCTCGGGGTAAAGGGTAAAGACTTCCTGAACCGCAGCTAAATTGTTGTAAGGTACACTCAGGGTGAGTTTTGTGAGTTCATGGGGAATACCGGAGGAAGAACTGGAGGGCAGCCCTGTGACCCCAGATCCCGCATTCACCAGAAGACTATCCCCATGACCATGGTAACCCCCATCAAATTTTAGAATCAAATCCCTTCCCGTAGCCCCCCTGGCCAGGCGTAGGGCCGACATGACCGCTTCGGTCCCGCTGGTGGTAAACCTCATTTTTTCCAGGGATGGCAGGGCTTTTTGGATGAGAGTTCCCAAGATATTTTCTTCCTGGGTGGGGGCTCCAAAACTCAGGGCCCTTCGGCTCTGGATTTTTATTGCTTTTACCACCGATGGGGGGCTATGGCCTAAGATATGGGCTCCCCAACTCTGGACCATATCCAGATAGGTTTTTCCTTGGACGTCCTTAATCCAGGCACCTTTCCCGGAGGCCCAGCTTAGGGGTGTTCCTCCCACTTGGGAAAAACTTCTTACAGGCGAATTCACCCCCCCAGGAAAGAGTTTTAATGCTTGGGTTCGTAGAACCTCCGAGGAAAGGTTACTTCCCACCACGGCTTTCTCCTAATAAATTAGCGGCATCCAAGGCGCCATAGGTGATTATCCAGTCCGCACCCGAACGCTTGAGACCAAAAAGGGCCTCAAGAAGTGCATCCCCATAGGGGAATAATCCTGCCTTGGCACCCTGATGAATCATCATAAATTCCCCGGAAACTTGATAAGCTGCCAACAAGGCCTGGGGATGGAGAAGTTTTCCCCGGGCGATAATATCCTGGTACCAATGGGCGGGCTTGACCATGACGGCTTCTGCTCCTTCCTCCAAGTCCGCCTGGATTTCTTCCAGTGCCTGGTCACTGACCCTGTAATCCATCTGGTAAGTCTTCCTATCCCCGAAGGCCGGTGCGCTCCCGGCGGCATCCCGAAAGGGGCCATAGAGGTGGGAGGAAAATTTGGCTGAATACCCTAAAACTTTCACTTCGGGATACCCTTCTTGGTCTAGAACCCGCCGGATCACCTGTACCTGACCGTCCATCATGGCACTGGGGGCAACCCAATGGGCTCCGGCTTTGGCATGGGCAAGGGCCATCTGGGCGAGGAGGGGCAGGGTGGAATCATTTTCCACAACACCTTCAGGGGTGATCAGACCGCAGTGTCCGTGGTCGGTATAGGCGCACAGGCATACGTCGGTGATCAGAATTGCCTGGGGAAAATCCCGTCGAAGGCTGGTGAGGGCTTGGGGAATGGGTCCCTGGGGCTCCCGACTGCCTGAGGCCAGGGGGGTTTTCTGGTTATCAGGAATCACCCCGAAGAGCAGGAATTTTTCAATACCCAGGGCAAGGGCCGGTTCCACTGCTTCCCGCACCCGATCCACGGACCACCGAAAAACTCCTTCTAACGTCGGGATAATTTCCTTCCTATTTTTTCCAGTGATGACAAATAACGGAAGGATAAAGTCCCCGGGGTGGAGGCTGACCTGGGCCATTTGGCTACGGACCTCCGGGGTAGTTCTATGGGGATGAAATCTTTTAAAATTTGAGGAGGAGGTCATTTTAAATACTCCTGAAGAGCTTTTTTTGTGGACAGACCCCGGGTCAATGGTTGTACACCTGGGGGCATGGATGAATAAAGTTCAAAAAAACGATGGACTGTGGAGGGAGATGTGAAATAAATTTCCCGGAGGCCCACCGGCAGGGTCTCAGGTCCCAGGGCGCTTAGGGTGAGATAGGCTGTGGTCCGGGCTACCTTCCAATTTTTTTGGGACAATCCGATTTCCAGGGTTCGCTGGGCCAACTGGGAACAGGGGAAAAAGACCTGGTGGGAATCACTGGTGTTCTCATTGTAACTGGGAAAATCTTCTACTAAAGCCTGAGCGTTTTCCTCAGGAGGAAGGAAATCCGCCATCACACCCTGAGATTTTAGGGCCTCGGCGGTGGCTCTTCCCACCGCAGCTATTTTTACCTTACCCCAGGCTCTGGTATCCAAACCCAAGGTACTCATCCTGTGGAAGACTGCCCGGACGGTTTCCCTGCTGGTGAAAACAGCCCAGGAGTTTTCCCCTAGGTGGGTTAATTTTTGATCCAGTTGGGTGTAGTCCTCCAAGGTGGAAAATTTTATCAGGGAATGATGGAAAATTTTTTTATCCGTGGAAAATTTTTCCGGGTCTGTTCCCGTATACCATACTACCTCGGGCATTGCAGTCTCAAACCAGGGCCTCCCCGATCTAGCAACTTCTCCGATGATCACTAATAGGGGAGTGGGAAATGGCCGGGCGGAAAACTCCGAGGTCGTCATTTCTCCCAGGGTGGTTCTCCAGATTTGCTGATCTCCCAGGGTTGCGTTGAAGATCAAGGCCACAGGGGTGGAGGCGGACTTTCCAGAGGCCATATTTTTTTGAGCAAGGGTGTTTAATGATCCCGCACCCATAAAATAGACCAAAGTATCCGCCCCAGGGGCTTGGATCAGATCCTCCGGCCATCCTGTACAAAAGGCCACCGACCGGCTCACATTTCTTTCAGTTAGAGGGAGGGCAAAGGCGGCGGCGGCCCCTAAAGCTGAGGAAATCCCTGGGACCACTTGGACGCTGACCATGCGGGATCGAAGAAAATCCACTTCCTCGCTACCCCTCCCAAAAATAAACGGGTCCCCACCTTTTAATCTCAGGACTGTTTTCCCCTGGAGGGCAGCCTGATAAAGCAGCTGGTTGGTTTGGCTTTGAGTTTTCTCATGGTGTCCCCGCCTCTTTCCCACATGAACCAGTTCCCCTCGGGCTTTTTCCAATACGGATGGGGCTCCTAAGGCATCGTGGAAGATAATATCTGCGGTTTCAATTAGTTTTTGTACCTTGATAGTCAGGAGTTCGGGATCTCCGGGACCCGCACCGGCAATCCAGACCCGGCCCCAGTTTTTTCTCACATCGATTCTTTCAAATCTCGCTTTAAGATCAGGTCTGGCTCTGAGTCCCACCACCGCCAGGTGACCTTGCAAAGGATGGGTTTCCAGGGGGAGGTAAGAAAAGATTCTGTGGGACCATCCGAGGCGGTCCAAGGCACACGCCGCGACAATGACCCCATCAGCCCTGTCCTCGTCCAAGTACTGCAGCCGTTCACCTATGGTTCCCCTAATGGGCACGACCTCCCAGTGGGGATAGAGTTCCATAATCTGAGCTTTTCGTGTGGTCGATGAGGTGGCGATCCTGAAACCCCTGGGGAGTTGTTGGGTGAGATTCTCTTGAAAGTTACCAGGTGGGGCGCAGCTGATAGAGGGGTCTGTCCCCGGTTCAACCGGAGACAGACCCGGGACAGACCCCCATCCGACCGGGGACAGACCCCGGTCTGACCCCGATCCGTCCCTAGTCTGTCCCTGAGATCTGCGGGGTATGATTTTTTCCATATTCCTGGAAATCACCAAAGCATCCCGGGGGTCTTTTCCAGGGGTTAAAGCCCATACCTCCAAATCCTCGGGAAGAGGGCAGGGGAGGTCCTTGGCGGAATGGAGGGCGATATCGGACCGCCCTTCTCTCAATGCCTGATCCAGTTCCCGGGTGAAAAAATCTTGGGGCTGATCCTCCCAAAGGGATAGATTCTTATTTTTATCTCCGAAGGATTCAAGAACATGTATATTTAATTCCTCCTCAGGGATCAGGGATTGTAACTCACTCACCTGAGCAAGGGCTAAAGGACTAGATCTGGTGACCAGACGGAGCATGCTGGAACCTCCTTTTATACCTGAGAATCTCTTCACCGACGATCCTCTCTGCCTGGGATATGGCTTTTTTTCTGTTTTCTTTATTTTGATCTACCCTATTTTCCACCTCGGTGAGACCAAAATACTGAACCTCGGGCAGTTGAGATACAGCGATTTCCACATCCCGGGGAAAGGACAAATCAAAAATCGTACGTTTGACCCCATCGGTTGGCCAATGGGCTGGGGTGATGATACTATGGGGGGCGGCTGTAGCGGTAATGATCAATCTTCCATTCCGAAGGGTGGGAACCAGGTGATCCAAAGAGAACGCCTGGGCTCCAAATTGTGCTGCCAGAATCTGAGCCCGTTCCAAGGTTCTATTTCCCAAAAGGAGGGTTTTAGCTCCTTTTTTTACCAGATAGGAGAGCAAATCCTTGGAAAGTTTATTCACACCGATGATAATTACGTTTTTATCTGCCAGATTTATTCCTTCCTGGTTAATAACTTCCATGACCCCCTGGGCGTGGCTCATCGCCCCGACACCCAGACTCGTTTCTTTCCGTATTCGTTTTCCCGTTCTCAAAGCATGTTGAAATAATCGGTGAAGTCCAGGGGAAATAAAATGATCCTGGACAGCCTGGGCGTAAGAGTTCTTGATCTGTCCCAGAATAGCATTTTCCCCTAGTAATGGGGAATCCAGGCCTCCAGCCACTCGGAAAAGATGGCGTAGGGTGATTTCATCTGCTTCCCCGTCTCCTGAATACATTTCGGTTCGGTCACAGGTACAAAGTAGGACCGAGGGATGGGGGCGTTGGAGGCGAGAGAGCCAGGATTCCCGCACCTGGGAGCTTTCCAGTTTTTCCATTAGGATCATCCCAGCCTCCTTGGTTGACATTTTTTCCGAGAGTTCTTATTATCACGGAGTATTGAATTATGTCAATTGATATAGTCAACAATTGAGGTGCAAGGATGAAGAAAAAAAATGTCTTACCGGGTTTCGGGCTTTCCATGGGGTACACAATTTTTTACCTTTCCCTGGTGGTTCTGCTTCCCCTTTCCACCTTGCTTTTCAGTCCCTGGGAAAAAGGTTGGGATCATTTTTTCGCATCTGCTTTTTCACCCCAAGTCATGGCTGCCTACGGACTTAGCTTCAGAACCGCTCTCTTCGCAGCTTTGGTAAACGTGGTTTTCGGTTTTTTAACCGCCTGGGCTTTGGTTCGCTATCGTTTCTGGGGACGGAAAATTGTGGACTCCCTGGTGGACCTTCCTTTTGCCCTCCCTACGGCTGTGGCGGGAATCAGTCTAGCCACCCTTTTTTCTCCCGCCGGGTGGCTGGGGCAATACTTTCACGCCTGGGGAATCCCCGTGATAAATACTTCCACAGGGATTATGATTGCCTTAGTTTTTATTGGTTTTCCTTTTTTAGTCAGGACAGTCCAACCCGTATTGGAAGAATTGGAGCCGGAGATTGAGGAAGCGGCCTTAAGTTTGGGGGCAAGCCGGTGGCAAGTCTTTCATAAAGTAATTCTTCCCAACGTCGCACCAGCTTTGCTCACGGGGTTTACCCTAAGTTTTGCCAGGGCTTTGGGGGAGTATGGGTCGGTTATTTTTATCGCCGGGAATCTACCTTTCAAGACGGAGATCGCTCCCTTGCTCATCATGGCAAAATTGGACCAGTTTGATTATTCCGGGGCTTCATCCATAGCTCTAACTCTTCTGGGATTGTCTTTTCTGTCCTTGGTGATGCTCAATTTCATCCAAAGCCGACTGACCCGGCGATTGGGTAGGGGTTAGGAGGTACTTATGGCCGCTGTTACGGGTCTTCGATTAGGCCGCTCAAAAGGATCTTCGGTGGTTCCAGGGATTAGAAAGGATCCTCTTTGGATTAAAGTATTGATTATCTCCCTGGTTATGGTGTTTTTTAGTTTTCTCATTCTCCTTCCCTTGGCATTGGTTTTTACCGAAGCCCTGCGGAAAGGCTGGGAAGTTTACACCACGGCTTTGGTGGAAAATGCGGCATTTGAAGCCATTAAATTGACCCTTTTTACCACCTTGGTGGTGGTGCCTCTGAATGCTCTCTTTGGACTTTTTGCCGCCTGGGCTATTGCCAAATTTTCATTCAAAGGGAAGACCCTCCTCACCAGTCTCATCGACCTACCATTTTCCGTGTCCCCGGTGATTGCCGGTCTTATTTTTATCCTTCTTTTGGGGGCTCGGACTCCTTTGGGTTCCTGGTTTAGGGACTTCGGGTTACAGATTGTCTTTGCCCCTCCGGGGATAATTTTAGCCACCCTTTTCGTGACTTTTCCCTTTGTCGCCCGGGAGCTCATTCCCCTCATGCAATCCCTGGGGAAGGAGGAAGAAGAGGCCGCCTTGACGCTGGGGGCGACTCCTTGGCAAATGTTTTTCCGGGTGACCCTCCCGAACATTAAATGGGGGCTAATCTACGGGTTGATCCTTTGTAATGCCCGGGCCATGGGGGAATTCGGAGCAGTCTCGGTGGTCTCCGGGCACATCCGGGGGCAAACCAATACCATACCCCTCCATGTGGAGATATTATACAACGAATACAGCTTCGCCGCATCCTTCGCCGTAGCCTCACTCTTAGTCTTTATGGCCCTCATCACCATCTTGGTGAAAAACTGGGTGGAACATCAGTACGGAAAAGAAATCTAAGGAGTCCAGGAATGAGCATTATCATGGAAAACGTGAGTAAAAAATTTGGGACTTACCAAGCTTTAAACCAGGTGAGCCTCACCATCCCCACAGGAGAATTGGTGGCCCTTTTGGGTCCCTCCGGTTGTGGGAAAACCACCCTGTTGAGAATAATTGCCGGTTTGGAGCAGGCGGATTCTGGAAAGATTCTCTTCCACGGGGAAGATACTACGGCCTTGGCTCCCCAGGAAAAAAAAGTTGGTTTTGTGTTCCAACACTATGCCTTATTCCGCCATTTGAGTGTTTTCGACAATGTGGCTTTTGGACTGGAAGTCCTCAAAGGGAAAGCGAAACCTTCGAAAGAGGTGATAAAAGAACGGGTAAAAGAACTTTTAAATTTGGTTCAGATGGATTGGGCCCTGGACCGCTGTCCCCACGAGCTCTCCGGCGGTCAGAGGCAGAGGGTGGCTCTCGCCCGGGCTTTGGCAGTGGGGCCTAAGGTTCTGCTTTTGGACGAGCCTTTTAGTGCCTTGGATGCTAAAGTGCGTCTGGAGCTTCGCCGATGGCTGAGAAAACTCCACGACGAGCTTCACATCACCAGTGTCTTTGTTACCCACGATCAAGAAGAAGCCTTGGAGTTGGCGAATCAAGTGGTGGTGATGAACCAGGGGAATGTGGAACAGGTGGGAACCCCGGACCAGGTGTACGAAAAGCCCGTGAACTCCTTTGTGTACAATTTTTTGGGTTTGGTGAATGTGTTCCATCTTCGAAACCAATCCGGTGAAAAGGGGTACTCCCGTCCCCATGAAATGGGAATTTCCCGGCTCCAACCCGCCAGCGGAGAGTGGGTGGAAGTTTCCATCCAGGATATCCGGATTTTCGGAGGCCGCATCAGTTTGAGCTTGGAGAGAACCGACGGCAGTGGACCCCTGGAAGCGGAACTGAGCCGGGAAGAAGCCAAAGCTCTGGATTTAAAAAAAGGGGAGGTGGTATTTGCCCACGCCCGGGAGATCCGGGTTTTTCCCGAAACCGACTACGTTATATAATAAATTGGACAAGAACCCATATTTTTGTTACTTTTAAATCCTGTTAATAAGGAGCTGCCGCCATGCCAGTGAATATTCCCCGGGACCTTCCCGCCAGAGAACTCTTGGAAAATGAGAATATCTTCGTCATGTCCCAGAACCGGGCAGCCCACCAGGATGTGCGCCCCCTGCACATTGCCATTTTAAATCTCATGCCCACGAAGATCCAAACCGAAACCCAGCTGCTGAGGCTCTTAAGTAACACCAGTCTCCAATTGGAAATCTCCCTTCTCCACATGAGATCCCATTCTTCAAAAAACACCTCCTCGGATCATCTGGGTGCTTTTTATTCCACCTTTGAAGACGTGAAAGACCGGAAATTCGACGGTTTGATTATCACCGGGGCTCCCATTGAAATCTTGGACTTCGAGCAAGTGGATTACTGGCCGGAATTGGTGGAAATATTGGATTGGACCAAGACCCACGTGTTTTCTACCCTGCATATTTGCTGGGGAGCCCAGGCCGGTCTTTATCATTTTTATGGAATTCCCAAGTACCTCATGGAAAAGAAAGTGACCGGGGTCTTCACCCATGAAATTTTAGACCCCCGGTGTGCCCTGGTGCGGGGTTTCGATGCCCTGTTTCCCGCTCCCCATTCCCGGTATACTGAAGTTCTTCGGGAGGATGTGGTGGATACACCTGGTCTCCGGCTGGTGGCCGAATCCCCCGAGGCGGGTGTGTACCTGGCTGTATCTGAAGACGGCCGACAAGTTTTCATCACCGGACATCCGGAGTACGATCCCTTAACCCTGAAAGGTGAGTATGAAAGGGATAGGGTGAAAGGTCTGGAGGACACGCTTCCCAGACATTATTTCCCCGGGGATGATCCCTCAAAACGTCCTGTGACCAACTGGCGTTCCCATGCCCACCTGCTCTACGCTAACTGGCTCAATTATTATGTCTATCAAGCCACTCCCTACGATCTTTCAGCCATCGGGACAGTGGAACCGGTACCCTTTGTCGAGGATTGGATTATTTAATGATCAAGTTTCCCAACGCCCCCCAGTTTCCCACCATTTTAGATTTAGTGGGGAAAACTCCCATTGCCCGGCTTCAAAAACTGGGAACGGGAAAGAATATTATCTTGGTGAAATTTGAAGGGAATAATCCAGGGGGATCGGTGAAGGACCGGCCTGCTTTGGAAATGATTCGCAGTGCACAGATGCGGGGAAGGGTCAAACCCGGGGACACCCTCGTGGAAGCCACCAGTGGAAATACCGGGATAGCCCTGGCCATGGCTGCCGCTGTCTTAGGGTACCAGATGTGTTTAATCATGCCGGAAAATGCCAGTGTGGAGCGCCGTCAGGTCATGAAAGCCTACGGTGCCCAGGTGATTCTGACCCCGGAAAAGGGGGGGATGGAAGCGGCCATCAACCTGGCCAGGGAAATGGAAACCGCAGGACAGGGAATAATCTTGGATCAATTTGCCAATCCCGACAATTCCCTGGCCCATTACAAAACCACCGGTCCGGAAATTTGGGAGCAAACCGCAGGAACCCTGACCCATTTTGTCGCTTCCACCGGCACCACGGGAACCCTGATGGGTACCGGAAGATACCTCAAGGAGCAGAATCCCCGCATACAGATCGTAGGAGCTGTACCAGCAGAAGGGGCCCAGATTCCCGGAATCCGCAAATGGCCGTTGGAATATCTCCCTGGGATTTTCAAACCAGAAGCCCTGGATAGGACCCTTGCTGTTCCCCAGGATCAGGCAGAACAAACAACCCGGGATCTGGCACGGAAGGAGGGGATTCTGGCAGGGATTTCTTCCGGGGGCAATGTTTGGGCTGCCTTGGAGTTGGATAAAGAGGTGGAAGGCGGCGTTATTCTGGCCATAATCTGCGACCGGGGGGACCGGTATCTTTCCACCGGAGTCTTTCCCGCTTAGACTTTCAGGAGTCCTCACCCGGTCCTTGACCGGAACAGGAGGAAATACTAATTTACTATCGGTATAATACCTGTGTAATTTTCTAATGTATAAAGGGATGCAAGGAGAACGGAATGGCAACTTTTCAATACGATCTGGTGGTGATAGGCGGGGGACCCGGGGGATACGTGGCCGCCGTGAGGGCTTCACAGTTGGGTCTTAAAACGGCTGTGATCGAGAAGGAAAAACTCGGAGGCGTCTGTGGAAATTGGGGATGCATCCCTTCAAAAGCTTTGATCAACCAGGCAGAAAAGTACGAAAGCATTCATTCTCTGGAAGCCTTGGGAATAAAAGTGGACACATCTGGTTTCGATTACCGGAAGGTCTGGGAAAAATCCCGGGGTGCAGCCGACCGTTCCGGCAAGGGCGTGGGCTTTCTCATGAAGAAAAATAAGGTTGAGGTGATCACCGGGACAGGAGTGATCACGGGGAAGAATGAGGTCACCGTGGACGGGGGCAAAATCATCACCGGAAAAAACCTTCTCATCGCCACCGGCAGCCGCCCCAGAAGCCTCCCCGGCTTTGAATTTGATGAAAAACAGGTGCTTTCATCCACCGGAGTGCTCTCTTTAGAATCCTTGCCAAAAAGTATTTTAATTCTGGGTTCCGGGGCCATCGGTATGGAATTTGCATTCGTGATGGCGACCTTCGGGGTGGCTGTCACCGTGGTGGAAATGCTGCCCCGTATTCTTCCGGTGGAAGATCATGAAACTGCGGCGGTGGTGGAAAAGTCCTTTAAAGCGAAGGGGGTGAA
Source organism: uncultured Spirochaetales bacterium (assembly GCA_964624355.1). GTDB lineage: Bacteria > Spirochaetota > Spirochaetia > JABEVK01 > JABEVK01 > CAZUXL01. Next base: position 9,311 of record CAZUXL010000064.1, on the reverse strand, counting down.
ATTCCTGGTGGGAACCAAAGCCCTGAGCTTAAAGAAAACCGCCGAGGGGATTGAATGCACCCTGGAGAAAGCGGATAAAACCCAGGAAATCCTTAAAGCCGAAAAAATCCTGGTGGCCGTGGGGCGAGTTCCCAATACGGAAAACCTGGGACTGGAGAAGGTCGGGGTTAAACTGGATAGGGGCTTCGTGGTGGCGAAGGATTATTACCAGACCGATGTGCCTTCGATTTACGCCATTGGAGATGTGACCCCCAGTCCTTTACTGGCCCACGTGGCCTCAAAAGAAGGGGAAATTGCTGTGGAACACATGGCTGGAAAGGGTCACGAAAAGCGGCTGGATCCCATGGTCATTCCCGGAGCTACCTACTGTGAACCCCAAATAGCCAGTTTCGGCCTCACGGAAGAAAAAGCCAAGGAAAAAGGACTGTCCTACAAGGCCTATACCTTCCCCTACACCGGAAATGGAAAAGCTAATGCCATTGAACGCCAGGAAGGTCTGGTTAAAGTAATCTACGATGCCAAAACCAAGGAAATCTTAGGAGGTCATACCGTGGGTGCCCAGGCAACAGAACTGATTCACGAGTTGCTCCTGGCAAAAAAAGCCGAACTCCTTCCCCAGGATATCGCGACCATGGTTCACGCCCATCCCACCTTGAGCGAGAGTATTATGGAAGCCGCCAGAGGGGTTGAAGGCTGGGCCATCCACATCTAGGCTCGGTCTGGAAAACGCTGGGGCGATCGAGCCGCCCTCCTGTGGTCCGCACCTGCATTGAGCAGGCTTGCGGTCCTCGTTGGGGGCTCTTACTACCAGCGTTCCCCATTCCTTCGCCTTTTCGGCTCGGTCTGGACGACGATTCGTCGATCGGTCCCGGCCCCTTCGGTGCTCACATACACACGAAGTATGCTGCGCTCCTCGGGGCGGTACCTCACTAGACTCGTCGCCCATCCCTTCGCCTTTTCGGCTCGGTCTGTTAGTTTAGGGTGAAAAAGAAGGTGGATCCTTGGCCTGATCCTGGGGATTCTGCCCAGAGTTGTCCCCCGTGAAGGTAAATTATTCTTTTTACCAGGGCCAGGCCTATTCCTGTGCCTTGGGTATCTTTATTTAGCTTTTCAAAGAGCCCGAATATTTTGTCTAAATACTCTTTTTCTATGCCGATTCCATTATCTTTTATGTAGAAGGCTGTTTTTCCTGAAACGATACAGGAGCCGATTTCCAGTTTGAGTTCTCGATCTTTCAGTCGGTATTTTAGGGCATTTTCGATGAGGTTTTGCCAAACCTCCCGGATTCTAAGCTTATCCGCCACCACAAGGTGATTCATATCAGTAATATTTATTTTTACTTTTTCTGTTTTGAGACTGATTTCCAGTAGTTCCAGAGCTTCCTGCAAGGGGATTTTCATTTCAAATTCTTGCAGTTCGCTCACAACCTTACCCACACGGCTCAATTCCAACAGGTCTTTGAGCAGGTGATTCATTTTTTCCACTGCACCCTTTATTTTGACCAGGTCTAATTCTGCCCGCTCAAGATTATTGTTTCTCATGTCATCGAAGAGGTATTGGGCAAAACCTTGGATGGTGATCAAGGGACTCTTCAGGTCATGGGATACAGTGTAGGTAAATCTTTCCAGCTCTGCATTTTGAGATTCCAATTGAACCATTTGCCGATGAATCACCTGGGAATTTTCTTGGAGTTTTTGTTGTGCAGCAATTCGGGCTTCGAAAGAATCCAGCAGGTTTTCCCTCATGGTGTTCACTTTTTCCGCCACTAAATCCAATTCGTTTTTTTTACTTCCTGGGGGAGTTTTAAGATCCAAGGGATGATGAAGGGAATGCTCGTCCAGGGTTTCAAAATAATCGGAAAAGTGTTTGATTTTGGAGACCACCACTTTGGATAAAAGAATATAAACCACCAGAACCATTAGTCCTTTTTCAAAGAGTTGCCAAATTAGGGTGGACCAAAGATTGTTCAGAATATGTGAAACCACGTGGTTTAGTCCCGTTTTGAGTCTCAGGGTCCCCATGGGGTAGACACTCCCGCCTTCAATTTGATGAGTAAGGGGAAATTCCTTCATCAAAACCTGGGACTCAGGGGCCTCACCAGCCCTATAGACGGATTTATCACCAATTAAAATTTCAGCTAAATTGATGGACGGGGATCTTATGATCCCTTCCAATTGCACCAGGGTCATTTCACTGTCCAGGTTCCATAAACTGGAGGCCAGAGCTGCCTGTTTGGTATCAAAAGTCTCTAACATACTTTTATGAATGGTGCTTATTTCTGTATTGTAATTATTCACAAGAAAAAAAAGTGTAATGAGGAGTGTCGCCATAAAACTGAAGCCAAGCATAGTGGCGAGGATGGAAGTGGAAAGTGGTCTAAAGGCCGAATTTATGCGAATTTTCTTCCTCTCCAAAAGAAAATACTAGGGGGAATATTTTCACCTGTCAATCTTTATTTAATTTTTAGGGATTTGTACTATCGGTGTTTATGGTTTCCAGGAGATTTTTTAATAAAGCCGTGGGATCCGTGAGGTCTTTTAAAGTATTCGTATGGGAACTCGGTGTTGAAGTTGGAACGGGGGGAACAATTAATTTTATTGGTGCCTGTAACTGGTTGTAAATTCCCCAGGCAAACCGGAACTGAGAGAGGAGATTGTGCCATCGGCTTCTTTGCGCTTTCCAAGTATCCAGGAGCTTTTTATCCGCAGGCAAATTATTTTTTAAAAGCCGATCCCACCGGGCAGCCAGGATTTCCCTTGTTCCCACCGCATTGGTCCACTGGGTGACCCCTGGATTTAAACGGAGGAGGGCATTGTTTTTTTCTTCCTGAGTGAGGGGCGGAGGGGTGAGAATCCGGTTGAACCAATACTGTAGTTCCCCACCCCAGCCTTGGAAGGTTCTAAAATCCTGTTCCAGGATTCCCAGTTCAGTAGTTAAATTTTCTCTCTGTGCCAAGGGAATCAGGGATTGGCTTTTTGCCACATTTTTCCATTCCTGGATTGTTTTTCCCATGGTCTGAAAGGGAACTTCGAAGTATCTGGGATGGTCATTAATTCTTTCATAAGCCCTTTGGGGCAGCATGCGAAACTTATAGTTTAAAGAGCTCACATCCAGGATGCCCGATTGGCAGACCAGAAGAAAGTCCCCGGAGACTTCTTGAATCAGGATCAAAGATGCAGATTGGAAATTGATGGTGAGGTCTTGGGCTTTTATCACACCCCGGTTATCTCTGGTTCCCTGGGCTTTTAATTGGATATTCCCACTGGGGAGGAATAATTCCAGGTTTCCCATTCCCCCCTGGGTGGCCATCCACCACGCCTGGGAATAGGGATCCATGCTTAGGGTCCAGGATGTGTCAGGAGGGCCTGAAAAACTCAGGATCATCCCTCCGGGGCCTGTATTTAAAAGTTCAAAACTACCCCAGGAAACATTTCTCCCTTCAAAGGGGAGTTCCAATCCATTCCTCCAGAAGGTTCCTCCCGCAGTCTGGTTTTTAGCCACGGCTTCCCACGGGATGGTAACCTTTGTTTCAGGGATGCTTATTAGGGATGTATTGGTTTGCGGGGATATCTTCACCACAGGACTTACGGGAGTTAAGGGGGCGGAGGTTCCCGAGGGTGCCGCGGGTTGTTGGGGGAAGGCTGAAAAACCCAGGAATAGAAAATTCAGAATTAGAATTCTTACTAAATGCTTCCTCCATCCCCGATGAGAGTGATTTTCCACTTATTTCTTAGTCCAGATCTGAGCAAGTTCAGCGATCACTTGTGTGGCCGCTTTTAGGGAGTCCACAGCTACCCATTCGGTACGACTATGAAAGTTTAAACCTCCGGCGAAAATATTGGGTGTGGGGAGTCCCTGCTCCGTAAGTCGGGCGCCATCGGTTCCGCCCCTGATGGCGGTATGAACCGGTTCGATCCCTGAAACACGAATCGCCTCATCCAATTTTGCGGTAACTTCCGGTCTGGCGTCCAATCCGGCTTTCATATTTTTATACTGAAGGATTTCTTCCCATTCTATTTTTCCCCCGGGAAAGGCTGCTTCCACGGCTTTAGCTATGGTCTTAACCATTTCCACCCGGCGATCACATTCCTTCTCTTCAAAGTCCCGGATGCGGATGTCCAAAGTGGCTGTTTCCACGGCTCCTTTAAAATCATTCACCCAAAGACACCCGTACCGGCCATCGGTGGCTTCTGGGCTTTCACTCCGGGGAATCATATTAATTAAGGCGGAGGCCATGGAGATGGCATTTACCATCTGTCCCCGGGCGTAACCGGGATGCCAGGAGACCCCGGTGATTTTTACCTTCATCATGACGGCGTGGTAACACTCCAGCTCCACGCTTCCTTTGTCTCCACCGTCCAGGGTGTAGGCTTGTCTGGCTTTTACCTGATCCCAGGGAAAGTCTTCCACGCCCCGGCCCACTTCTTCATCGGAGGTAAAAATCAGTTCAAGATTTGCCCGGGGCCATTGGGGATTTTCTTTAAAAAACCGGGCTGCGGCCATGATTTCCGCCACCCCCGCCTTGTCATCAGCCCCCAAAAGGGTGGACCCATCACTGGTGATCACCCGGCGACCCTGGTAGGCGACCAGTTCCGGTGCATTATCCGGAGTCAGACGGAATTCGGGACTAATCTCCAAAATCCCCCCTTGGTACTCGTGGACGATGGGATTCACGTGTTCTCCCGGGGCGTCTTCGGCGGTATCCACGTGGGCAAAGAACGCCACAGTGGGCTGAACTTCCGGGAGATTGGTGGGAATACGGATTATCACATAACCCTTGGGATCTTGATAAATATCGGGCCATCCCAGGTCCTTTGCCTCCTGAGCCAGGAGATTCAGTAAGTCCCACTGCCGGGGTGTGCTGGGTTTTGTAGTGCTTGAATGGGAGCTGGTGGTAAAAATTTTCACATACCGGAGAAACCGGTCCAAAACATCAGTTTCGATAAGTTGTAATTGGGGGTTGGACATTCGCATGGGACTATATTAAGGTCAGAAGGGGGGAATGTCAAAACCCCGACACCTAAGACCGAGGCTCCCATCCCATGAAACTCTTTCAAAAAAAGAAGCCATCTCCCAAACCAGCTTCCCCCTGGACACCGGTGGATCCGGATCATGTACCCCTTTTGGAACAGTCCTGGGTGGGGGTTTTTTCCCTCAGGGATGAAGCCTATTTGTGGCTCCGAAAGGGGGATATTCCCGACCCGCCATCAATCCTAGGAATTCCTGACTCCAGCCAGGTATTCCTTTTAGTTTTTCCCGATCAGTGGAAAACACGGAGATTACTCCCCCAACTTTGGCCTTATTATCGATTCCGAGAGGGCCGGGTGCAGACGGAAGGTTTTGTGGATCCTCTGATATGGAAAAAAACCTTTAAGCATTCCCAGGAAAATCGCCGCTGGGATGTCACAACTCCCCACACCTGGCGATTTTTAAAGTTCTTTTTTCCTTTCTATGCCAAGACTGAAGAAAATCTCATCCGCTCCCGTCTGGAGGGGTTTTATGATACCTGGACCGGGGACTCCCAAACCCAATGGCTGGGTTCCCGGGGGCTGGCCCTGGGGCTGGTGGGAACACCCGAGAGTTCACATGTTTTAGATGCTTTGGGAAATTTAGCGGGGAAACAACTTTGTTCCACCCGTTATTGGTCGGAACCCCAGAGTTGGAAGGCTGTGGAACCCCTCTATGGAGCCCCGGGGGTCACCCTGGAGGTGCTGATATTACTAAATGGTAAGCATTTTCAAGTGAAGGTTTATTTAACCCATAACTTCATAACCGATGCTTCGACTCGACTAGTCCCCTCCCAGGTAATGCAGTTGAACAAACACCGGGTTCTTGGAGCCGTGGAGCAATTGCTTTTAATAAAGGAAGCCCTCAGCGATCCCAAAATCCTTCTCACTGAAAGGACAAAAATTCCCCTCTCTCTCACTTTAGGAGAGCTCCTTCCTTGGTTTTCACCACGGGATCGTCGACTTTTTCTGGAAACCCAAGTTTATGGAAAGTATTCGGTCCACGAGATAAAAAAGTTTTTCTATTTCATCCACCAAGGAGAGATTTATTCAGACCCCGGATTCGCCCCGGGTGCATTGATTCCCTATCTGGGACCTACCAGGATTCAAGAATGGGCCTCATCCGGTTCTGTAAATCCAGGAACATCCCGGGACCTTCACGAACTAAATCGCAATCTTTTTTTCCAGGCCTGCCTCCGGTTAAAGTCAGATAAAAGTCTGCTTTCACCCCAGGGAAGGGAGCTTTTTGATTCCTTATGGACACAAACGGAAAATACCCGGCACCGAGCCCTCATTCAAAGGTTTTCACAAAATATTCCTGGTTTAGACATTTTGGGAATCCTGACAAAGCAGCAGATTCAGCGGATATCCACCAAATGGAAAGACCGGGAATGGGCTTATCTCCTTTGGTCTGCACCTGCTTTGGACGTCCCGGTAAAGTTCTGGTTCACTCCAAGGCGATGGAAAAGGTTAAAAGAGGAGGTTCTTTTTTTAAATCGGGAACATCTTCGGGGCGATCTGGACCTCGCCATGGTTTGGAAAGTGTGCCGGCAATGGATAGGAAAACTTGAGGCGGTTTCCACCGGCCGGGGGATTTAATATTTAAGTAATCTTGAGTTTTCGAAAAATCCGATGGTTTAGAAATTAGGGAAATTCACTAGGAAATTTGAGTTTTGAGTTTTTAGAAGTTATTGTTGGAAAAGTTCTTGGGAATGATCGAAGATAGAATTATGAAGAAGGCCTCACACAATATTTTGGATAATTATCGTTTTCTTTTCCTTAGAATTTTTGTGGGGATCGGCACTGGTTTACTCCTCTTTCTAACTATCTATTCCTGGTTAGCAGGCAACTATGGGTCATTTTTTCTGGATCTCATCGGCCTTGGGTTTGCTGCGATAAGCATCATCACCTTGATATGGGGCTCCCTGGCACTGAATTACTTCATCCTTGCCCTTGCCCATTTTACCATAGCAACCATGCTCCTGTGGCCTGAGATGATTCAAAATGGAAATATGGGAATGGGAAATCATGTATTAGCCTACACTCAACTCACCCTTTTCCTGGGGATTGGAGCTGGTCTGGCACCCTCCATGAGGGCTTGGGTTCTCTTCGTCATAGGGACGATCGCCCTGGTGTGTGGGGATTTCATTTTTACCCAGCCTGAACATCTTTCTAACGAGCAGATCCTCTCTTTGACCTACTATTTTATACTCGCCATAGTGGTCTCTTGGGTCCTCCTGCAATTGTTGAAAAGGTTTCATGAACGATTGAATTCTGAGTTGATCCGAAGTCATACCTGTGACGAGGAAAAGGCCCAGGACGCCCTGGCTTTCGTTCGCCTAGGTCATGATCTTCGGAGTCCCATGACCATGGCCTTGTATGCCATTGATTCCTTGGAACTCACTACCCTCAGCGCGGATCAGCGGGAAATGGTTCATCTGCTCAAAGAATCCCAAAAGGTCCTCTTGGATGATCTGGATTTTTACCTGAAAGGCCACCTGCCGGAAAAATGGAACGAAAAATCCGAGGACATGGATCTGGGGACCTTTGCTAAAAAATTGATGAGCCTGTATGAGCCCGGGGCTCGCCGTAAACATTTGAAATTGACCTATGAGGGTCCCGAAGTAGGGGACTATCCCCCGGTGATGGTGTCCCAGTACATTCTACGGCATCTGCTCAGCAACCTCTTGAGCAACAGTGTGAAGTTCACTACCACCGGCAGTGTAACCCTTATAATTAAACCAGAGTCTCAAACTGTGACCTTTACAGTGGTGGATACAGGACCGGGCCTCCCAGAGAAATCCACCGTCCATGAGGAAAAAGGCTATGGTTTGGGATTGGGGATTGTAAAAAATCTGGCACGACTAATGAAATCCGACCTGAAAATCCATACAGGCCCCCAAGGCACGGTCATCACCGTGGTAGTACCGATTTCAAAAACTAATCAGAATGAAGAATGATTTAGGACAATGGATCATCTGACGTTTATCAGCGACAGAAATATACTTATTTTTCTCATCCAAATCCTCTGTATTCTAGTCACGGCCAAAATCCTGGCCATTCCTTTGCGCCGGGCAGGACTGCCGGTTTTTCCAGCGGAGATGCTAGCCGGGGTATTTTTAGGTCCCACCGTTCTGGGCCAATTCTTCCCAGAACTATTTCATAGTATATTCCCCCCGGATAAATTCCAGCATTTTATGCTGGACACCGTGGGATGGTTGGGAATTCTCTTCGTACTTCTGGTGTCGGGGATGGAGGTGAACCTTCGGTCCGCTTGGATCCAGCGGAAGAAAGTCGCAGTTTCGGCGGCCTACAGCTTTTTTCTCCCGGTCCTGGGTGGGATTGCGGTGGCCTTTCTCATCCCGGCACCCCACCTCCTTTTAAAGGATTCTGAACTGTTTTCCCGCATCCTGTTGGGGACTTTGATTGGAGTCGTGGCCATGCCCGTAACCCTACGGATGCTCAAGGATTTGAAGATATTCCACTCGGACTTCGGCGTCCTCAGTCTATCCGCCCTATCCCTTTCGGACCTCATGGGTTGGGTCGTCGTCACGGTCATATTAGGAACTTTGACCGCTGTGGATCATGGATTGGGTATTTTTATCAGGGAATTTCTCTTAGTTCTTGGACTTTCCGTGGGAACTCTGGCAGTGGCTTATCTTGGGACAAAAAAGTTGTCCATTGGCAAGATGGTTTTCCTCAGAGGTGCCTCTGGTGAAGGCTTGGGGTTTATGATCCTTATGGGTGTGGTGATGGGAATCCTCTCGATTTTGATCGGGGTACATGCCCTTTTCGGATTTTTTCTCGGAGGCCTGGCCGTTGGGGCTACGGGTATCGTCAAGGAGAGCACCCGGGAAAAGACAGAAGCTATGATGGAATCCACCTTTGTCCCCATTTTTTTTGCCGGAATAGGTCTTCGCTTCCACATGATCCAGGAATTTGATTGGTTCCTATTTTTAATCTTTACCCTGGCACCTTTGGTCTTAAGGTTTGTTGGTGCATGGGTGGCCGCCAAGCGCATCCATGTGACCCCGGGTAATATATCAATTTTTGCATTACTTAATACCCCGGGTGGGGAACTTCACGTGGTAGCGGCCATCCTCGCCTACGATGGCGGCCTTATAAGTCAAGAGATTTTGGTGGCTTTAATTTTTGGGACTTTAGTTAGTTCCTTGGTTTCTGCCCCCCTCGCAGGACTGATTTTGTCCAGGAAAAAAAGGCTCAACATAGAGGAGTACCTGTCAATTCAGGGGATTCTGCTCCATCCCTTGTCGTCTTACAAAGATGGACTATTGGATGAGCTTG
>CAZUXL010000063.1:0-20071 GCA_964624355.1 uncultured Spirochaetales bacterium | reverse complement strand
TCTGCCGGACTTCGCCTCACCTCTTGGGACGAAATCAAGGCCAAGGTCACCACCAAATTGAACGCCGGAGCCAACTCTGCCGCGGGGATCAACTGCGTGAATGACGCTTCTCTGCCTGCGAAGGTGGTGGTGAATGAAATTGATTCCGACGGAGTCGGGGGGACAGACCTGGTGGTGGTTTTCAATCCTGGGAATAATTTCACCGTCTCCCTTCCTGCGGGAACCTGGAAAAAAGTACTGGATGCCTCCGGCAGCGTAAGTACTACCGATGCCCTGTGTGAAGGCACTGCAGTCACGGTGTTCCAAAAACAGTGATAAAGCGAGTGCTTTTTAATTAGACGCCTTTTTCTGGCGGTGTGTAGGGTTGCAGCTCTGCACACCGCCTTTCTTGTATCCAGGGGTAGGGTATATTAAGATTGTCCTGTGATGAGAGCATTTATGTTAACAAAGGGAAACTCTTGAAATTACCCGCCCACTTAATTCCCAGGGGAATGAAAGTTGTTCTTGTGAATCCGGGGGAGTATTACGCTTCCAGGGAGCCGCTTATAATTCAGACCCTCCTGGGTTCCTGTGTTTCCGCCTGTCTCTACGATAGGGAGGCCCAGGTAGGCGGGCTGAACCATTTTTTGCTCGCCAGTCCCAAGTATCTTAAATCTAGCACCTTAATAACCTCCGATGCCGGACGCTATGGAATTCACGCCATGGAATTGCTCATTAACGATCTTATGAAAAAGGGGGCTAAAAGAACCAGCCTCCGGGCTAAAGTTTTCGGAGGAGCCAGTGTATTAGGGTTTTCCGGGGATGATTTTTTTAAGGTTCCTGAGTTGAATCAGAGATTTATCCTGGAATTTTTAGAAACCGAGAGGATTCCCATGGAGGCGGGAGATCTGGGCGGGACCAGGGGACGGGTGATCTATTTTAATACCAAAAATCTTGAAGTGACCCTGAGATACATCGCCGACGGCAAAACGAAAGAAGTAGAAAAAGATGAGAGAACTTATTGGCTTAAAAAAACCAGGGAACCCGATTCTTCTCAAATCTTTCTATTTTAAGAGTGTTTCTCATTGTTTCCAGTACTTATGCCGGTAGCTGAGGAACCATTCCCAAAATTTCTGGGTATCCAAGGGCCGTCCGGGAACTCTCAGTTGTTTCCAATCACCCCCATCCACCCATAAAGCCCCCAGAAAATCCTCACTTTCTTCCCTCCAGCGCTCCTTTAGGTTTCCGTGGCTGAAAACCCTCAAATCGTTCACTTTCGTAAGTTCATAAGTATTTCCCAAGTGAGCACTGACCCATGATCTTTGGCTGAGTCTCTTTTTCCAGATAGAGAAGTCATTTCCCCAGGCAAAGATGGTTTCCCGGGGACTCTCCCAAGCGGTCAAAGGCAGTCCCTGTTGGTAATCAATTCCCCGTAGGGGTTCTAAATCCACCTTCAGATGGGATTGGATGAGTCGGGCCTTTCCCTGGACGTCCGCTTCCCAGACCAGGGCTTGAAAACGGATTTTATCCTGAAGTTTGAGGGCTGCTCTAGCAAATTCCGGGTCCGTATGGAGGTGGGGGGTGATGCTTTTGGCCTCGGGAAAATAGGTCACAAAAAGTACGGCGGTTTCCTGGTTCAGGGATCCCAAATGTTCCAGGTGTTTTGTCGCCCGCAGGGAGGGGGCATCGGGGAACATGGCCACTCCGGAATGTTCCAGGGTGCATGCCTTCACTTCCGTAAGAATCTGCTGGTTCCCCCGGGTCAGGCAATAGTCGAATCGGGAATGTCCCAACGTATACTCTGGTTTAAGGGTCCAATCCGGATAGCATTCTCCCAGATAGAGACCGGCGGCTTGGTTAGCCTTAGCAGAGGCCATGGGGACCCATAAACCCCGGTGTTCCACCGCCGCCAGGGAAAGCTGAGTGGACCGGGGTAGGCTTTTTAGCCCTGGTCTTACTATAATTTTAGGAGTTTCCAAGAGTACGGAAACCCCAGGGCTTAGAAGTTCCCTCAGGCGGCCTGGATTCGGACAGTGGGCTCTTTGAAGACCCGCTTCTGTCTCCACCAGGGCGACAAAGCGATTGGGACGACTGTGAAAGATTCCTTTCACATCGGGCTGGAAGGCCTGCCAAATCATTGGAACATCTGTTGGATGACCCGGTGATAATTTTCTGCAATCACATTTCGTTTGAGTTTTAGAGTTTGGGTAACTTCGGTTTGAAGATCAAAGGGCTTGGGGAGGAGGGTGAATTTATAGATTCTTTCATAATGTTTGAATCCCGTGGAAGCGGATACCAATTCCTGGATGATCTCGTGGTACATCTCCTGGATTTCAGGGAGTTCCCGCAGTTCATCCTTGTCCAGGTAGTCCATTTTTTCCTCTTGAGCGTACTTTTCCAAAAATTCCATATTAGGAACCACGAGAGCTCCCAAGAATTTCTGATCCTGACCCACCACCATCACCTGATCGATGAAGTCACTTTGAAGAATCTTCATTTCGATGGGTTCCGGTTCAATGTTTTCACCCCCCAGGAGTACAATGGTATCCTTGGAGCGTCCCACGATGGTGATCTCCCTGCCTACGGTCGGAACCACAATATCTCCCGTGTTTAGCCATTCCTGGACCAGGACCTTAGCGGTTTCATCGGGACGTTTATAGTAGCCTTTCATAACCTGGGGGCTTTTCACCCACAGGACTCCCCGGTGACCGGGACCCACCACGGTTCCGTCTTCCGCTCTGACCTGGTATTCAATTCCCGGGAGAATGGGGCCCACGGTTCCGGGCATGGGGGACCATTGGAGGCGCACCGAAAGAATAGGTCCGGTCTCGGTCAACCCATAGCCTTCCAGAACAAGAATACCCGCAGCTCTGAAAAACTCATCCACGTAGGCGGGGAGGGCGCCACCGCCGGAAATACCAGCTTTAAACCGACCCCCCAGCTTGGCCCTAATTTTCTGAAAGACCAAAAGGTCCCCGAGAAGCTTTAAAGGCCAGATTAGAAGGAGGGGGAGGAACATGGTGATCTTGTTCAGGATGGGATTCGGCGGCCAGTAGGAGACCATCCGATCCTGGAAAGCGGTGAGGAAGTTGGCGTGAAGAGTGCCTACCCAGGCAAAGAATTCAAATAATTTTTGTTTTAGGGGACTTTGAGCTTTAATATTCCGGTAAACCGCCGCCCTCACGCTTTCCCAAATCCGGGGAACCGAGGGAAAGAAGGAAGGTTGAATCTGGGCTATATCTTCCATGAGGATCTTCCCGATGGGTTTGCTGTAGGCGATGGACGCACCTTTTCCCAGGATGATGTATTCCACAGCCCTTTCAAAACTGTGCCAAATAGGAAGGACGGACAATAGGATATCTTTCTCATCCACGATCAGCATGTGATCGGTTCTATCCGCCTGAAAGAGGAAAGTCGTGTGGGTGAGCATCACGCCCTTGGGTTGGCCGGTGGTTCCTGATGTATATATAATAGTGGCCAGATCCTCGGAGTCCCCCTTTTCCATGGTCTGGGAGAAAAAATCCGGGTCCTGAGCCAGTTTTTCAGCCCCCAGTTCACTCACTTTTTTAAAGTTGATGATTTTTAAGTTTTCCAGAAGGGTTTCATCCTCCTGAAGGCTATTATCCATTACCACCAAAAACCCCAGCTTATGATCCGGGGTCAGACCTCGGAGAACAATGTTCATTCGGTTTTTATCTTCCACAAAGGTGGCGGTGCAGTCCCCGTGGCTCAAGATATAGGCTATTTCATCCTGGGTGGAATCGCATCCCCGGGGGACATTTACCCCCCCCAAACCCAGGACAGCTTGATCGGCCATGAGCCATTCAGCCCGGTTATCGGCGATGATACCCACATGGGAACCCCGTTTAACCCCCAGAACGGCCAAACCGCTTCCTAGCTCCTCCACACCGCGCCAAAAGTTCTTAAAACTGGTGGGCTGGTAGATTCCCTGGGGATCTTTCACGTGCTGAATAGGTCTTTCGGGAAACTTCAAAACGATGGAATGCATTCTTTTAGGAAGGGTTTCGCGGTCTAGCATCTTTTCTCCTATTTAGTGGCGCTGCCCACAAGGCACATCCACTCCGCCTCAGCGGCGATTTCCTCACCCACAAAAATTTGACCGGACTGTTTGAGCATCTTGGGACTGATACGAAGGTTGGTAATCACCATCTTCACCGTTTCGTTGGGCCGAACCTGCCGTCGAAACTTGGCTTTATCCACAGTGGCGAGGAAAAACAAAGCATCCTTGGGCAATATTCCTATTTTCCCTATCCCCGCGCCCCCCGCCTGCGCCATGGTTTCAATCAAGACCACTCCCGGTACCACGGGATACTCAGGAAAGTGTCCTTTGAAAAAAAACTCTTTGTCTGTATAGGTTCTGTAGGCAATTATTTTCTCCGAGGTGGCTTCTTCAATTCGATCCACAAAAAGAAAGGGGTCCCGGTGAGGGAGCAGTTTTTCGATTTCACTCATAAAAATTCCTTTATCGTTTTTAGTAGTATCAGCTTGCTAAATTATTTTACTAAAAACATTTACTTAGATTGTAGACACTCTATATTTTTTAAATATCTGAGGTCGATTTTCATTATAGGATGAAAATCTTCCCTTGAAAAGCACCAATTTTCAGGAAGCACAGGGTTTTCTTGACAGTGTTTCCTTGGGCGTGATACCCTTCACACCGTTAAAAGTGCCCATTCCCTTAGGAGTATTCATGGAAACAAAAGACATTCTGACCATTGTTGAAAAATTCGACCATAGCGGTTTAGCTGAGTTCAAGTATAAAGAAGGCTCCGTGGAGCTGTTTCTTAAGCGTCAATCGGAAGTGGTGGCCTATGCTCCTGCTCCCGTTCATCAAGTTGCTCACGCTGCAGGACCCGCTCCCGCCGCTAGTGCTGCCCCTTCCGCAGGTAAAGCTGGAACCGAAGTAGTGGTAGCCCCTATCGTGGGTACTTTTTACCGGTCCGCCGCCCCTGATGCCCCGGTCTTCTCAGAAGAAGGCAAGTTCATCAAGAAAGGCGAGACCCTGGCCATCATCGAAGCCATGAAGGTCATGAATGAATTGGAAGCAGAATTTGACTGTGAAATCGTCAAGATTCTGGTGGACAATGGAAAAATGGTGGAGTACGGAACCCCTCTTTTCGAGGTCATCCGGAAATGATCAAATCCCTGCTCATAGCCAACCGCGGCGAAATCGCAGTGCGGGTGGCCCGGGCCTGTCGTGAGATGGGAATCCGGACCGTGGGGGTTTATTCGGAAGCAGACAGGAACGCCTACCACCTTAAATTGGTGGACGAGTCGGTCTGTATTGGCCCCGCACCATCAAAAGATAGTTATTTAAGTATACCAAACCTGATCAGTGCAGCGATTTTGACCCACTGTGATGCCGTACACCCCGGTGTGGGCTTCCTTTCCGAGAATGCCAAGTTTGCCCGGGCTGTGCAGGATGCCGGTCTGGTGTGGATCGGCCCCAACCCAGAAACCATCGAAATGCTCGGGGACAAGATCATGTCCAAGGAATCCGCCAAGAAATACGGTGTTCCTGCAACCCCGGGTATCGAGGGTGGCGTTACGGATATGGACAAGTCCCAAAAGGCAGCGGATGAAATGGGCTATCCCGTGATCATCAAGGCCTCCGCCGGAGGGGGTGGAAAGGGAATGAGAATTGTCCGGGAAAGCAAGGACCTTGTTCCTAACATTAAACTAGCCAGTCACGAAGCCGAATCTTCCTTCGGTGATGGAACGGTATTCATCGAAAAATACTTGGAAAATGCAGCCCACGTGGAACTCCAAATCTTGGGTGATAAACACGGAAACGTGATTCACTTGGGGGAACGGGACTGCTCAGTTCAGAAAAACCATCAAAAATTGGTGGAAGAAAGCCCATCACCCTTGGTCACTCCCGAAACCCGGAAGCAGATGGGTGAAGATGCGGTGCGACTCTTTAAGGGCTTGAAGTACGTGGGCGCGGGGACCATCGAGTTCCTCTTTAAAGATGGAAAGTACTATTTCATGGAAGTGAACGCCCGGGTCCAGGTGGAACATCCGGTCACTGAGACTGTGACTGGTGTGGATATCATCAAGGAACAAATTCGTGCCGCCATGGGTGAACCCTTGTCCTACAAGCAAGAAGATATCCGTTTTGAAACCTACGCCATGGAAGTACGAATCAACGCCACGGCTCCAGGGCGGGTGATCGAATACCGGCCTCCTTCAGGGTTCATGGTCCGGGTGGACAGCTTCCTTTACAATGGTTACATGGTTCCCCCGAACTACGACTCCATGCTGGCAAAAGTCATCATCGGAGCCAAGACCAGGACCGAAGGCATCAATAAAATGTTGGCTGTTCTGGACGAATTCCACTTGGAAGGGGTCCCCACCAATATTGAAACTCAGAAGAAAATCATCAATTCCAAAGCCTTCCGTAAGGGCGGCTTCGGAACCGGTGTGCTGAACGATATTATGAAGGAGATCGGCTGATGGGAATCGGAGATCTTTTCCAAGGGCTCTTCGGAGCTAAAAAGCACGGGGGCAACAACCTTGCTCCCATTGAAGTCAACGTCAAAGATGAACGGAGTTTGGTAGGACAAAAGCACTCCTGCAGTTCCTGTCATCAACAACTGGAAGAGGGGATATTGGAGACCAATGCCTTCGTCTGTCCCCACTGCGGTCACCATTATCGGGTCACTGCCCAAGAACGACTGAAACTGATTTGCGATACGGGCACCTTTCAGGAGTTTTACTCCGATGTGCTTTCCACCAACGCCATAGGATTTCCCGGTTACGATGCGAAACTCATGGAAGCCCAGAAAAGCTCCGGGTCCAACGAAGCCGTGATCACAGGACTGGGGGAAGTCGGCGGGCGAAAAGTTGTTTTTGCCGTGATGACCTTTAAATTCATGGGGGGATCCATGGGTTCTGTGGTGGGAGAAAAAATTGCCAGGGCAGTGCTCCTAGGAGCGGAAAATCGTCAGCCGGTGATTCTTTTCACCACGTCCGGCGGCGCCCGTATGCAAGAAGGTATTTTTTCCCTCATGCAGATGGCAAAAACCTCCGCGGCCATCGCCCAATTGGATGCCGCCGGCGTTCCTCTTTTAGTCGTGCTTACGGATCCTACTTATGGTGGTGTCACCGCCAGTTTTGCCATGCTCGGGGATGTGATCATTGCTGAGCCAGGGGCCATGGTGGGCTTCGCCGGTCCCCGGGTGATTGAAGGTACCATGAGACAGAAACTTCCCGATGGTTTTCAGACCGCCGAGTTTCTTATGGAAAAAGGCTTTATTGATGCCGTGGTTCCCCGGTCCGACATGAAACGGGTTTTGGGACTCCTTCTGGACACCAATCTGCCCAACAAGGCGAGGATAAGGTTATGAGTCAGGAAGAAATTCAACTAAAATTAAAAGAACTCCAGACCTTGGCCATCAAGTCCAATGTGGATATCGGGTCTGAACTCAATAGGCTTTCAGAAAAACTTTCTGGAAGCCGGCTCTCACCCGATGATATTTGGAAAAAAGTGGAAATGGCCCGGCATTCTGACAGGCCTACAACCTTGGAACTTATCGCTGCCATGGCGGATGATTTTATCGAACTCAAGGGTGATAGATGTTACGGGGATGATCCCGCCATGGTGGGGGGGATTGCCCGGATAGCCGGAAAGCCCATAACCTTTATCGGTCATCAAAAAGGTCGGAATCTCAAGGAAAATATCAAGCGAAACTATGGTTGGGCCCATCCGGAAGGCTACCGTAAGGCTCTTCGATTAGCCCTTCAGGCGGAAAAGTTCAATAGACCTATTGTGACGTTCATTGATACTGCCGGTGCCTACCCCGGTTTGGAATCGGAACTCCGGGGAATCGGAGAAGCCATCGCCCGGAACTTGAAAGAGTTTTCCATGCTCAAGGTTCCTGTGATCTGCTTCATCATCGGTGAAGGCGGTTCCGGTGGGGCCTTGGGAATCGGGGTGGGAAATGAAGTTTTCATGTTGGAAAACACCATGTATTCGGTGATTTCTCCCGAGGGCTTTGCCTCCATCCTTCTGAGGGATGCTTCTAAAACTAAAGAAGCAGCTCATCTTCTGAAAATTACTCCTCCCGACCTTCTGGGATTTGGAATCGTGGATGGAATTATTCCAGAACCCATCGGCGGTGCCCAGAGCGATCATCCCACCACTGCGGCGAATATCAAGCAGCAGATTTTAGATTCCCTAAGTCGTTTATCCGCCAAAAGTCCAGAACAATTGGTTCGGGACCGGATGAACCGTCTCATGGGTATGGGGCGATTCTTGGATGAATCGGCTCCCAAGCCCGGGTTCTTCCAGAGGCTTTTCGGTATAAAGAGTTAATAAAAAAGGTAGCCACAGGTTGGTTACCTTTTTTTAGTCCTTGTATTCATCCTAATCTGATTGAATTTTATCCGAAACTCTGCCGATAATAGACTGTGATTCTGTAGCTTTAAACTTTGAAAGGGGAGATTGATGATAGCATTGATCATTATTGCTGTTTCCATTGTCCTGATAACGGGGGTCCTCCTCTATTTTCAGCTCAATGGCGGCTTAAATTTCCCCTGGATTCAGTTTTATGCCAAGGGAAAAGAGTCGGGCTTTGCTTTGAAGGAGATCAATCTCCTGAGAAAAGCCGCAGTAGCCACCCAATTGGACAATCCCACCTCCCTGTTTTGGTCTGTTCGTCAGTTGGACCGCACCATTAGGGGTGTGGTCATCAAGGCTCGTGCTGAAAATAAAGTGGAGGATCTCCAGGCTGTAGGGTTCATCAGTAAAATGTATGACTTCCGAAAACGGGTGGAGTTCAATACCCCGAAATACAAATTAGGTTTGAAGACCACCAGGGATCTGCTTCAGCATCAAAAAGTTAGGATTGCCCTTCCAGGCGGGGGGACATACCTCGCCAGTATCGTGGAAAACCTAAGAAAGTACCTGGCCATATCCTATCCCCAAGGCAGACCCCTTCCCCAGGGGTTCAACTGGAAAGGCCAGAAGGTCAATGTGTATTTTTGGCGGGTGGATGATGCGGGTTACTACTTCGAAACCAAAGTTTTGGACGATTTTGCCGACAGAAAATTTGCTATTATTCACATTGCCCACTCGGACCAGCTGATCCGGTCGCAGAAACGGAAGTCGATCCGGTGTGAAACCAATATTTCCGCCCACATTTACAATCTTTCCTCCATCGAGAATGCCAATGAATTGGTGGAACAGACCGCTGGACTTAGGGCTCGTTTGGTGGATATTTCTGAGGATGGCTGTGCCCTCCTCGTGGGTGGAAAGGCCAAAGTGGGCCTTCCTTTGAAGGTTCAGTTTACCCTAACGGATCATTCCCTGCTCATGTCGGGAATTGTAAAAGGGATTACCTTCGATGCCACGAAGAACCGATCGGTCCTACATATCCAATCCATTCCTCCCTCCTTGAGAACCAGAAACGAGATCCTTTCCTACGTTTACAATATTTTCGGGGATAGAAAAGAACTTCGAACCCGACCCGCGTACTAAAATGAAGTAGAAGACCCCATTAAGCCCTTCCGTAGGGGTAGATGGACTTCTTAAAAAAATACTCCTGGACCACCACGGCTTTCCTCACCCTACCTGGACTTCTCTTAGGGTTCCCGGTTTCTGGAATTCTTACCTTTGGATTGGTGGGTTTGGGGTTAAAAAAAATAATCCCCCCCGCCGCCGCTTTGGGGGGATTTCTGGTGCTTGTTCTTGCGGGAGTGGAATCTTTAAAACCTTCCCTGATGGATTATTTGCCCCTGGGTGAGGTGGTAAGCCTCGAGGGGGAAGTCACCGGAGACGCTCTGGCTAATTCCTTCGGAGGATGGATCATTCCTGGGTTGGCTTCGAGGGCTGTGACCCGGGAAGGGCTAGATTCCCAAGCCCATTTCCCCCTTAATTTATTTAATAAAGAACCCTTGCTTCCGGGGGTCCGATGGAAGGCCCAAGGGTTTTTAAATGCGGAAAAAAGAAGCCTTCAGGTAAAGTCATGGATAATTCTCCGAAATCCCCCTTGGTGGGAATTGAAAAGGAAGGATCTGCGAACCTACTTGGAAAACCGTTTCGATTCCTTGGCACCCCAGGTTAAAGGCCTGAGTCAGGCCCTTTTTTTGGGATCGAAGGTTAATTTAACCACCTTAGAAAAGGATCAGTTCCGAAAAGCCGGAATGAGTCATTTACTAGCCCTCAGCGGTGCTCATCTGAGCATCTGGGTTTCCTTACTCCCCTGGATCTTTCCGTTTACGCCTAAAATTTGGAAATATGCCCTAGTTCCCGGAATCGTTCTCGGACTTTACCTTTGGATTGTGGGAATGATGCCGTCCTTGGTCAGGGCGTATATTTCTCTGCTTTTGGGAATTGGGTACCAAGTACAGGGTAAGCCTGCGCCTGGGTTGGAAAATCTAGGGAAATGCTGGCTAATCATGCTCATTCTTTGTCCCCCTTGGTTTCGGGATATTTCCTTTCAACTTTCCTTTTTAGCCATGGGGGGAATCCACTTAATCTCTCCACGGCTTCGTAGTTTGGAAAATTTCTTACCTGGAGTTGTTGCTCAAGGGTTGGAGGTTTCCCTGGGTGCCTTTTTAGCCGTTCTACCCCTGGGTTTGGTACTATTTGGAGAAATCCAAGCCCTAGGAATCCTGGGGAGTATACCTGCGGGGATTATCACTGGTGCTTACCTGGGTGTTTGTGGTGTAAGGATTCTCCCCATTCCCGCCTTGGACGGCATAACGGGATCTCTTTTGGAGATCCTCTCCTGGACTTTACAGGAGATATGCCAACTTTGCGCCTTCGTTCCCAGTTTGAAACCCCAGAGTGCCCTCATTTTGTTTATGGGGATAATGGTTGGCCTTCTGGTGGTTTTAGTATATAAATACAGATGTGAACGCACCCGTAAATTACGACTCTCCCAAGGAAATAAGGGAATTGCTGGACTCCCTGGGTTTTAATACCCTCAAACGCTGGGGCCAGAATTTTTTAATCAATGGCGGAGTCCGGCAAAAAATAGTCGCAGAATTGGAATTGACCCCGGGGGAACCGGTATGGGAAATTGGACCAGGACTAGGGTCCATGACCTACGGTATGCTGGCTGCCGGTCATCCGGTGACGGTTTTTGAAATAGATCCCGGTTACTGCCAGTTTTTAAAGGATAAATTTCAGGGGCTTCCCCTGACCATTGTTTATGGGGATGTTTTAAAAACTTGGGAAGCCCAGGCCGCCCTATGCACCGGTCCCATAAAGATCATGGGGAATCTTCCCTACAACGCCGCCAGTGCCATCCTGGGTGATTTTACGGATAAAGGGTTTTTACCCCCCCTGGGGATCTTTATGGTGCAGAAGGAAATGGCCATGAGGCTCACGGCCAAAGTAGGGGAGAAGAACTACTCTTCCTTTTCCGTGGCCATCCAGACCTTTTTTGAGGTGCAGTCCCGGATGGAAGTTCGCCCGGGGTCCTTTTTCCCCCCACCGGAGGTGACCTCCACCGTGGTGAGGTTGGTGCCCCATGGACGACATAAAGTTGCTGACCCGATCAAGTACTCCCAACTGGTGAGGGAAAGCTTCTCCAGCCGTCGTAAAACTTTGAGGAATAATATTGTAAATATCTGCCGGGTGACTGGTTTAGATCCGCTTTTAGTGGCTAAAGCCTTCGAGGACAGGGGGGTAGACCTCAGCCGCCGCTCGGAAACCCTGCCTCCGGAAGATTTTGTTGCCGTAGCCGAGACCTTATTTCTTTAGAACCCCTAAAATCCTTAGAGTATCTCCGCAGCAATCTCCGCCAATTCCGAGCGTTCAGACTTATCCAGAATAATATGTCCAAACAGTCCCCTGCCTTTGAAGGCCTCCACCAGATAGGTCAGCCCGTTGGACTCCGCATCCAGGTAGGGACTGTCGATTTGGTAGGGGTCTCCGGTGAGGACCACTTTGGAATTTTTTCCCGCACGGCTCACGATGGTTTTCACTTCATGGGGGCTCAGGTTCTGGGCTTCGTCGATGATGATAAATTGTTTCGGTAGGGACCGACCTCGGATAAAACTCAGGGCTTCGATCTCAATTACCCGGCTTTTTATTAATTGATCAGACGTCTTCAACGATTGAAGATGATTTTGACTGAGGATAAAATCCAGGTTGTCAAAGAGGGGCTGCATCCAGTTATGGAGCTTTTCATCCTTGGTTCCGGGCAGGAATCCTATATCTTTTCCCATGGGGATCACGGGGCGGGAAACCAGAACCCGGGTGTACAACTTTTGGTCCACAGCCTGGGCCATTCCTGCGGCGATGGCCAGAAGGGTTTTCCCCGTACCTGCTTTTCCCACCAAGGTGACCAGTTGAATGGTCGGGTCCATGAGCAAATCGAAGGCAAACTGCTGTCTCACATTTAAAGGGCGGATACCGCTCACCAGGGGAGACCCGGGGGGGAGTTTTCGCAGGATTTTTTCAGGGGCCAAGTACCTGGCTAGAAGAAATCCTTTTTCCCCGTGGCGGCTCACCTGGACACATTGGTTGGGGTAAAAATCCCTCTCTGCGTGAACCAGTCCCTCATTCTCCAGCTTCAAATAGCTTTCAGTGGAAATCTCCACTTCCTCATACCCTGTGTAAAGCCGTTCAAAGTCCACTTTCTGTTTTTCATAATCCACAGCAAACAATCCCAGGGCGGTGGCTTTGACCCGGGCATTGATGTCCTTGGAAACAAAAAAAACATTTTTCCCTTCATTTTTTAACTGGAGGGCACAGAGGATGATCTTGTTATCCATCCGGCTCAGATCCATATCAAAGGTATGTTTTTCTTCGTAGGATAGGGAAATTCTCAAAGTGGAATTACTCTCTGGAATGTAGACCCCCTCGCTGAGTTTTCCCTTCTTACTTAAAGAATCCAGGAGACGGATAGCTTGACGGGCATTTCGAGCTTTTTCTTCACTGCCGGATTTGAGTTTATCCAATTCTTCCAAAACCCATAGGGGAATGACCACTTCATTATCCCGGAAGGACAGAATAGCGTCTGGTCTGTGGATGAAAATATTTGTATCCAGAACAAAGGTCTTAGGATGTTTGTGATTTTTTTGTGTTCCCATGGTATGAAGTCTAATACATGAGTGCCATTAAAAAAACAGCTTCGGACGACATCCGGTTCCTTAATGAATCAAGATAATGAAGGATTTTTAGTACACACCTGGGTTTATCAGGGACAATTCCGGGGTGCGGGACGTCTTTCCGACGGACGAAGTTTCGCCATCATAGACCGGAATCTGAGTTCCAGCCTTATTCTGAAACCGGATGAGGAGCAAAAGGGCACCCAAATCCTAGGTAAACTTCTCTTGGGTCGAAAGGATGTACAGGCTTTTGACGGTTCTCCCCGGGTCATCCTACAGGTCTGTCCCTCTAATTGGGATCGGGCCCTGGATTTATTACAACAAGGGAATCTTCACCCAGATGAGGAGCGTCCGCGGCCTGCAGAGGATTATATGAGCTCCCGGGGGTTGAGAGGCCTGGTGAAGATTCGGGGGACCAGTGTACCTGGACGAAGGGTGGACCTGGTATTTTCCCACCCGGAATTGTCCCCGTCCCAGACTTCAATTTCCTTAAAGTGGTTATCCTTGGATATAGAAACTGCCAGGGATGGGGAAGTTCGGGCCCTGGCTTTGGTGACCCGGGAAAAGGGAGAGGTTTTATTCCTCCCGGATTTTCCCAATGAAAAAACCCTTTTGGAGACTGCGGCTGACCGGGTTCGAACCCTGGATCCGGACGTGATCACCGGTTGGAATGTTCTGGATTTCGATCTTCGACATTTGGCTTCCCGGTATGCAAAGTGGGGGGTGAGTTTTTCTTGGGGCCGAACTGAGGAACCGGTGGTGATTAAATCAAAAACTGGGGGACACACCTCAGTAGTGATTCCCGGCAGGCAAGGGGTGGATGCCATGCGCATTGCCCGGATGTCCGGGACAAGGTTCGAGGATCAAAGCCTGGATACCGTGGCGGAATCGGTGTTGGGTACGGGGAAAACAGTCAAGCTAAAGGGTGAGTCCAAGTTGGGTGAACTGGACCGTCTTTACGCCGATGAACCCCGGGTCTTTTGCGATTACTGCCAAAAAGACGCACAATTGGTTTTGGATATCTTGGCTAAGACCGGACTAGGGGAATTGACAGTTCGCAGAGCTGCCCTCACGGGGGTAAGTTTGGACATGGCTTGGACTAGTATTCCTCCTTTTGAAAGAATTTATGGCTTGGAACTGGCCAAACGTTCCATCCTACCCCCCCCCAAGGACCCTGGGAAGGTCTCAGGAGCCGCCGGTGGCATGGTTCTCGAACCCAGGGCTGGTCTCCATGAACACGTTCATGTTTTTGACTTTCGTAGTCTGTATCCTTCCCTTATGCGTACCTTCGGCATTGATCCCCTTTCCCATATTCGAGCTCAGAACAGGCCAAAATCTGAGGTAATTTTTGCCCCCAATGGGGCAGCCTTTCTGCGGGAGCGGGGCATTCTGCCCGGACTCATAGATGGGTATTTTTCCGCCCGAATGGAAGCTCAGAAAAAAGGGGATGAAACCGCCAGTTTCGTCTATAAAATACTCATGAATTCCTTTTACGGGGTGTTGGGTGCAGGAGGCTGCCGGTATGGGCGAACGGATTTAGCCGGGGCTATAACCACCTTCGGACGAAAATACCTGGAATGGGCCCGGGACTGGTTTGAATCCAAGGGGATGAGGGTGCTTTATGGGGATACGGATTCGGTTTTTGTCCAGACCCAGGAAGAGGGGCCAGACCTGGCCGGGGAATTAAACCTGGATCTGACCAAGGCCATTCGCCGGGGTTATGATTTGGAATCTTTTTTGGAACTCAGGTATGAAAAGACCTATCTCCGGTTTCTCATTCCCAGGATGCGCGGGCAGTCCGAAGGTCCCGGTCGAGCCAAGGGATATGCCGGTTGGT
This sequence comes from uncultured Spirochaetales bacterium, assembly GCA_964624355.1. Lineage (GTDB taxonomy): Bacteria > Spirochaetota > Spirochaetia > JABEVK01 > JABEVK01 > CAZUXL01. Next base: position 5,169 of record CAZUXL010000063.1, on the reverse strand, counting down.
TGGAATCCCAAGGTAAGATGACCGTGGACATCAAGGGCATGGAGGCGGTGCGCAGCGACTGGACCCCCTTGGCCCGAAGAGTTCAAATCGAACTTCTCCAGCGGATTTTTAGCGGTGAGAGTGCCCAGGATTTGGAACTCTGGCGTCAGGAATTGACAGCCTCCTTACGCCGGGGAGATTTGGATGGGGAGCTGGTCTACCGGAAGATCTTACGCAGACCCGCACAGGATTACACGGCCAATCAGCCACCCCAGGTTAAAGCCGCCCGTCTTTTAGGATGGACTGACCGACGGGGAAGGATCGAATACGTGGTAACCCGGGAAGGTCCCCGACCTATGGATCTCCCGGGGCTGAAGCCGGACCCAGAGCATTATTTGGAACACCAGATCAGACCGCTTTGGGAAACCTTGGTGGATGCGGCAGGACTCGGGCTCCCTGCAACTTGGGACGGACAAGAACTGCTGATGTTTTGAAGGGGAAAAAATGCTACTATGGATTTGGTGGAAATTACCCCTACCAAGGAGACCCCATGTCCTACACCCTCATTGCCACGGATCAAGCCCTCGTGGATCTTCGAAAATCCTTCCAGGCTAGAAATATCCAAACCATTGCCATGGACTTTGAAGGGGAATTTAACCTTCATTGTTACGGGGAACACCTGTGTCTGATTCAAATTTTTGACGGTACGAATTCTTATATTGTGGACCCCTTAAAAATTTCCCCAGTTGAACTTAAAAATACTTTGGAATCCGAAGCCTTAGTGAAACTATTTTACGGGGCGGCCTCGGACTATGCCCTGGTTTTTAAAAAGTATCAGATTCGAATGGCTCGGGTAGTGGATCTTCAATGCCATGTGGATGTTCTGAACCTCCCCGGAAAGGGCTTGGATTCGGTTCTCCAGGTGATTCTTTCCATTCCCCCGGCAAATAAGAAGAAATTTCAAATGCACAACTGGATGCATCGGCCAATTAATCCTGAAGCTTTGGTTTATGCCCTGGGGGATGTGATTCATCTTTTCACTCTTCGGGATGCCCTTCAAGCACGGGTGGAAGAAGCGGGATTGTTGGAAGAACTTTCTGCCAGGCAAAAAGCCGTTTTTCCGGAATTTAACTACGATCCGACCCCACGAATTTACAAAACCCCCGAATTCAGGGATTTAAATAAGCGTGCCCAGGAAATTCTCAAAGCTCTTTTTGAATGGCGGGATGCCACAAGCCAAGGACTCAACTGCTCCCCGGAAAACCTCCTGAGGAAGTCCCTTTTGTTTACTTTGGCAAGGAACCCGGATTCAGTGAAGTCCCTGAGACCGCAAAATGAACTGAACCCCCGGCTTTTTTTGGAGCTTCAATCAGTATTAACCAAAATAAAGATTTAAAAGAGGGGCTTTCTTCATGGGAAAATGGAAAATTATTTTTGGATTGGGGATCCTGGGGCTGCTGGTTTTTACCCTCCTATTTTTGTGGAGCCGGTCCTGGAGTCATTCACTCTTTATGAGACCTTTGGACCATTTGGAGTCCCCAGATAAGGTAATAGCCCTCACTTTCGATGACGGCCCTTCTTTAGTGAAGACCTCCAAGCTCTTGGAATTGCTGGAGGCCTACCAAGTGAAGGCCACTTTTTTTATGTTGGGTTCTAAAATTTCCCTTCATCCTGAAATTGCCCAGAGGGTGTATCAGAAGGGTCACCTTATAGGAAATCACACCTATTCCCATCTACGAATGATATTTAAAATGCCTCAGGAAATGATCCAGGAAATTACCCTGACCGATGAGCTGATCAAAAAAACCGGGCAGAAGGATGTGGCTTTTTTTCGCCCCCCCTACACCTCCAAATTCATCATTCTACCTCTGGTCTTGAATTACCTAAATAAAACCCTGGTTACGGGAAGCTATGATCCTCCTGCAGAGTACAAATCTCCGATTAACCCAATTTTAGTTTCACAGCAGATTCTAGAAAATAGTAAGTCCGGATCCATCATTTATCTCCACGACGGAGACGACAGGGACATGGACAATTTTTTATCCGCAGTGGAAATGACGATTCAAGGGTTAATAAAGCAAGGATATAAGTTTGTCCGAATTGATCAAAAACCCATTCAAATCTAAACCATCATTCCACTCCGATCCATCGGTAAAAGTGGAAATATCTTTGGAGATCCATTAGACTTTCAAATGAGTAGGCTCAATAAGGAGCGCTAGGATGGGGGAATTGAAAATCTTATTGGTGGAAGATGAGGTTCTCATAGCCATGCTTTTGGAGCGTCAACTTTCCGAACTGGGGCTCCAAATTTCTGAACACGTCACCACGGGCCCTAATGCCCTGCTCTCCGTGCAAAAAGATCAGCCTGATCTTATCCTGATGGACATTCGGCTTTGTGGGAGTATGGATGGAATTGAAACCGCTGGTCTTATCCATTCCCAGGTTTCTCCCGGCATTCCGGTGATTTTTTTGACCAGTTACGATGACGATGCCACCCGTAAAAGGGCGGAGGGGGTAAATCCCCTGGGATATTTTGGAAAACCCCTGGATTTGGAAAAGTTCAAGTACCTGATGGATGCAACCGATTTCTCCGATGTAAGGTGTTGAAAAATGCCCACTGTCCTTAGGCTGATACTTCTAACCCTCATCCTGGGAAGCTGTGTCAAGGAATTGGATGATCTGGAGCCCCGGTACGGGAGTAAACCTGGCGCAGGAAAGGGGGCCGTTTACCAGTTTGCGGTTCATCCACTCTACAATCCTGTCCAGCTTATGCGGGCTTACCAGCCCTTGGTAGAGTACCTGAATTCCCGTAATCTGGGGGTAAGAATTTCCTTGGAAGCATCCCGGGACTACGGAAGTTTTGAACAAAAGTTCCAAGACCGGAGGCCGGAAATCATCCTTCCCAATCCCTGGCAAACCCTGGAAGCCATAAAGGTCGGCTATCACGTGGTGGCAACTGCTGGGGATCCAGAAGATTTCCGGGGACTGCTTTTGGTCCGCCGGGATAACAATATTAAAACATCCCGTGATTTGATGGGTAAGACCGTGAGTTATCCCTCTTCCACAGCTCTGGCGGCTTGTATTATGCCCCAATACTTTCTCTTCCACCGAGGCATTGATGTGAATACCGACATAACCAATCTATATGTGGGTTCCCAGGAGTCAGCCCTGATGAGTGTCTATCTGGGGAAGTCGGAAGTTGGGGTCACTTGGCCCCCCCCATGGCGCATTTTCCAGAGAAATAATCCGGAACTGGCAAAGAAATTAAAAATCCTTTGGGAAACGGAGTCCCTCATTAATAATTCAGTAATGGTTCGGGACGACGTACCCCAAGAGTTTCAGCAAAAGCTGGCTCTAGCCCTTACTGAACTTCCGAAATCTCCACTCGGTGAGAATATCCTTAGAGGAATGGAAACTTCCCGGTTTCTTCCCGCTGGGGATGGGGACTACGATATTGTGCGAAAGTACATGGAAAACTTTGAAAGGGACGTCCGAAAGGTCGGTCAACCGTGAGGCGGAAAAACACAGGCCTGCGGTTTTTCGGTTCCATCAGAAGTCGGATGATCCTCAGTTTGGTCATTATCCAAAGTGTTCTTATGGCCAGTTTAACCCTGGAATTGTCCACCCTGCAGAATAATCTTCTTGTGTCGCGACAGGTCTCCTCCACCGAGGCTTTTGCCCAAACCCTGGCCACCTCTGGAGCGGTGTGGGTTGCTTCACTGGACTTGATCGGACTTCAAGAAATCATCGATTCCCAAGAGTCATTTCCCGAATTGCTCTACGCCATCATTACCGATGATACAGGTTTCATTTTAGCCCACACGGATAAATCCAGAAGGGGGCAGTACCTTACTGACCTCCCACAGTCATCCGGCGACCCCAGGGTCAGACGAAACTCTGACTTGATAGACGCTCTCTACCCTGTGCGACTGGATGGGAAGTTAGTGGGTTGGGTTCGTGTGGGCATTGGTCAGAAAGCTGTTAAGGACAAACTCAACCAAATTGCTTTCATCGGTGTCAGCTACATCATTGTGTCATCGGTTCTGGCTTCCCTGATCTCCTGGTGGCTGGGACATCTGGTTACCCGCAGGCTTTATGCGGTCCAAAAAACCATGAACAAGGTGAGAAATGGAGATACATCCGCCCGTTCCATCATCTCTGGTAGGGATGAGGTGACAGCCATTGCAGGGGAATTCAACACCCTACTGGACACCCTAGCCGCCAGTGAATTCAAATACAGGACTTTGTTGGATAAAATCCGGATCGCTGTTGTGGTTCATGGTCCAGATTCTCGTATTATCATGTCTAATCCCATGGCTCAGGAACTTTTGGGTATGGACACCCAGGATCCGAAGTGGAATTTTGTTCATGAGGATGGAACAGTGGTCGCTGCCGAGGACTATCCGGTTTCTCAAACCCTCAGGACGTCCAAATCCATGAGGGATGTGGTGATGGGAATTCAGAGGGAAAGCAAGGAAGGGTTCACCTGGGTGATGGTAAGCACCTTTCCCATGTTCCAAGAGTCTGGAACCATCAGCGAGGTTATCGTCACTTTTATCGATATTACTTCCCGGAGAATCAGCGAACAAAAGGTCATAATCAGCAATCAGGAATTGGAACAGAGGATAGCTCAGCGGACGGCAGATCTGGAAGAGGCCAATACAAAACTGAAAGAAATGGACCAGCTAAAATCCCTGTTCATTGCATCCATGAGCCATGAACTCAGGACGCCCCTCAACTCCATCCTCGGATACTCCAGCATTTTAGTGAACGAATGGATCGGTCCGTTGAATGAAGAACAGAAGGGCGACCTCTCTGCCGTCCTGCGCTCCGGTAAGCATTTGCTTTCCCTGATCAACGATGTCATCGACGTATCCAAGATCGAGGCAGGAAAGATTGAATCGACAGTGGTAGATTTTGAAGTCGGTGATTTGATCCAGGAGGTCGTGGATACAGTCAGAAAAGAGGCAGAAAGGAAGAACCTGGAGATTATGACCGAGACGGTTCCCTGTACCCTGCACACGGATAGGCGGCGGCTTTTGCAATGCCTTCTGAATATTGTAACCAATTCCATCAAGTACACGGAAATCGGAACAATCCGCTTATCGTCAAAGATTCAAGAGGAAGAAAAAATTCTTGTTCTGACCGTGGAAGATACGGGTATTGGCATCCGGGAAGAGGATAGGGAAA
>CAZUXL010000062.1:0-20602 GCA_964624355.1 uncultured Spirochaetales bacterium | reverse complement strand
ATTTTCAGTCCGCCCTTGGTGGAGGAGAGGAACGTTCTGATAGCTCCGCCGGAGTATGCAGAAAAAATCCTAGGGCTTGATAACCTCCATGGAAAAACCATAGGTGGAATTCGTGGGTATATTTACAATCCTATTTTCCAAAAAGGTGTGGAAGAAGGTTTGTATGCCAGGGAAGACGTGTCTGACCACAGAACTAATTTCGAAAAGCTGCTCTTGGGTAGGATTGATGGGTTTATCATCCCGGATTTAATTGCGGATTATAAATTCAAAACCAATCCCCCCTATCGGCAGCTGAAAATTGCACCCTACATCCTCTCAGATCAGTACATCCATTGGGCTTTCAGCATTCAAAATCGCCCCTTTGCTGACCAGGTCTCCCATGCCCTACAGGAGCTTCTGGATCAAGGTGAGATTGGGAGGATTCTTTCCCGGTATCGCTAAAAAAATTTCCTAGAAAGTCTTTTATCTAAGAGGTTTCTTTCATCTGTTGTTTTAACTTTTTAGCAGCGTAAGCATAGCCTCCGTCCGCCGCATCCACGAAGTGGACTTCGCTCTCCCCTTTGTTATGCATGAGACAGGTGATCATAGCCCTGTCGGTGACATGTAATCCGTAAAATATTTCCCCTTTTGCTTTGCTCTCTTGGAGGAATTTTTCCAGCTCCATCCTGGATGATTTTTTTAGGGCTAATATCATCTTTAAAGAGTTATCGTATTTTCTAAAATCCGAAGATTTCATGTTATTCTGCCGAATCTGTGAAATGTCTATTTTTCCGGAAGAAACATGGATGTTGAATTTGATAAAAATTATGCAGATCAGGATCCAATACCGCATTTTCATCCTATAGACGAAGGCGTTCCAACCTTGAGGGCTTCCCGTGATGACTGCGGCCTCATTGTTTAGTCTTTTTACATTAAAAAGGGCCATGCGGGATGTTTCCACCCGCAAAGGGTGATGGACTTCCGGTTTACCGATTATTTGGTCCAAAGATGTTAAAAACGAAAGTCGCTCGGCCTTCGAAGGGTGGCGAAATTTAATGAGTAGGGCTACCGTCTCTCCAAAGGGGGAGGGAAAGTCTTCCCAACGGCAGGTGTACCCCGTAAAATCCGGTTCCAGGGAGGTGGGCGTTTCCAAAGAAAGCAGATAGGGTGAACCCGGTGTTTTTAGGTAGGTCTCCGCTTGGTCAATGCCGTCTCCCTCCAAAATAGCCTGACTATACTCAGGACTGACTTGCCATTTCGCCAAGGACAAGGTTTTTCCGGCCTCTTTTAGAACTTGTACAGGTATCATAGCCAGTCGCAGTTCCAAATTGAACATTTTTTTAACCGCCCTTCCCGTGCCAATGAGCAGTTCTTTTACCGGAGATGCGACGGAGTCTGGAACCAGGCAAGTCATTCCATCACCACCGAAAATAAAGGGAAAAGACATATCCTTTAGATAATTACTGATGGCCATGACACCGATGCTTCCTGCAGAATTCACTTCCTTATATCTTCCTGCCTCTATGGCCTTGGTAGAACCCACCACATCTGTCAGGGCAACCCACCAATCATCCGGCACATCCTGGAAATTCTCTTGAGAAAATATTTCAGAGAAGGAAGAGAGGGAAGGGAGGCTCTTATAAAAATCATCGTTCATGGAAAATTATCTCCTGGGATTGGCCTTGAGGAAGGGGGGAATTATCATCCTATTACATTTCAAGTATGGAACCTATTAAATGAGAGTTCAAGGGTCATTTTAAATACTAAGGCGATGAAAAGACGGGATGAGACAAAGTCCCTGGGCTTCTGTGAAGGATTTTTTCCACAGTGCCAAGTTTAAAAATTGTTTTTATAAGTATTAGATATATATTTCTATCCGTAGGAGGTGGACGGGTGTTCGGTATTTTAAATCGGTGGGTCTTGAACAGTGTTCTGGCATTTTTCTTTATATTTTTATCTGCCTGTCCTCAGGGTTCCGTAGCTTTGGAGGCGCCTGCCCACAATACACCGGTTCAGGTTTTGATGGTTGTTGCCAATGATGGATTCTTTTTTCAAGAATATTTTGATCCGCGGAAGGAACTGGAAACTGCAGGAATTGAAATAGAGGTTGCTTCGGGACTTGGGGGTACGGCCACTCCCCACCCTGGAAGTTATCATAACCACAAAAATTCCCAAAATGATTACCCCGAGGGGGTTGTTCCCTTAGAAGCCGACCGTACCCTGAGTTCCACCTTGATTCTGTCCCAACAGTCAGCCCAGGACTACGATGCTCTGGTGATCGTGGGGGGGTGGGGAGCGGCTCGCTATTATTACGATTATCCGGGGGTCATGGATGAATCCCTCAGCACCTGGGCACCCAACAGTTTAGAATCTTCAGAAATGAACCGATTAATTGGAGAGTTTTTAACCGCTCAAAAACCCGTAATGGGAGTATGTAATGGTGTAAATGTCTTATCTTGGGCCCGAATTGAAGGGACGAGTCCCTTGAATGGCGTTTCAGTTTCCGCCCCCTGGGGAAGTGCCTTTCCCCAAAGTTACCCCAATCCTTACCCAAATGGAGTTTTAACCGCCTATACCTCCGACTGGACAATAGACGGAGCCTGTGGTGAAACTCCCGCACCCAACTGTTTTCCCATGGATCAGTTTGCCAAGGATAATGGGGCAATTATTAGGGATGATTCAACCCGTTTGGACCCACAAGGTCATGCGCGAGATTCGGTATACACCGTAGATGGTCTTATTGTGACTGTTCAGGATAATTTTGCTGCACGGGCAGCGGGGAAGTATTTAGCTCAGCGTTTACTGGCGCCATAACCCTTCATCGGATTCCAGGGCAGGGACTTCTGGTTATGGACAACCTGCAACTATTGATATTAAACCCATATCCACCTGAAGGGCATCGTGGTAATTCGATAGCCCCTCCTCCCTCGCCTTTTCCGGGGTTAAAATACCGTTAACCACCTTTAAAAAAAGCTCCACATTGGCTTTATTTGCCTGGACCCAAACATCGTTCCCATCCAAAGAATATTCCCCCGGGTTCACTGGATGGTTATTGAACATAATGGGGTCAAAATTCCAAAATTTCCCAGGACGGTACCCCCCTCTTAGTAAGACCGTACCCCCGGTAGTGTGGATTTGAATTTCCACCTCGATACCTTGTTCACTTAAAAGATCGAAGCTCACGTCCAAAGGTAGATCCTGTTCATTGTGCATAAGAGCCCTGAAGCTGTCCCCAGGATAATAAAAATTCCCGTCCTTTATCTTGAAGGCGCCGAAGAGAGTTTGTAAAAAATAAATCTCATGTACCGCCGTATCGGCGAATTTCTCAATCACAGACCTCACATCGGGTAAGTTATACCGAACCTGAAGAGTTAAACTCTTCGGAGTTCCTATTTCTCCATTTTTCAAAAGGGCCTTCATTAATTTAGCCGATTGAAGCAAAGGAAAGGCGTAATTGACATAAATCCTGGTGTGGTCCATTGCCTGGGGGGATGAAGGGATGTGCCTACCGAAAAGAGCTTTTTCACAGAGGATAAATTTACCCGGGAACCGCTTCAAATACTCCCCATGAAATTCCACAGGAACGGCAAGAATCAGGATATCCACATGGTCCAGATCCCGAGCTTGGGTTGTAAACTTAGAAATCCCTTCAGCGATGGCTGTTTCTTGGGTTTTTTTCAGATCACGACCCATGAGAATATCAATCTCAAACCCCAGCTCACGAAAGATCCAGGGGTAGATTCGCCCCCAATTGGTGCCAATGAGTCCTACTGTTTTACCGTTTACCATTAACACCTTCTACTCTATTGAGTAAGCGAAGTATAACCCATATTTTCTGTGGTGTTAAGAGTGAGCTTAAAGGTGATGCCTAGGGGGGACATTTGAGTCTCGAATCTCCAAGAAAATTTCCCCCAATGTCCGCGATGTACTTGTAGCACCGGGAACATGGGGAAACCTTCATGGTTTCGAATCGCCGAAAAACACTTCTACAATTAAACCTTAAATCAATTTCTTCAAAGCTTCTTCGGGGGCAAGTTCTTTATTCAGAACCATGAAAACAATGGAGATGATATTAAGTCGCAGTTTGTATTTTTGTTTTAGCTGCCAGGCGTATTTAGCCGCCACAATCCCTTCGGGGAGATATCCGATTTTACCAATGTTGTCGATCAAGTCATCTATATTTTTGTAATCCTTGAGAATGTCTTTCAGGACGATTTCCCGGCCGAACCGGCGGTTCCGGCCGTACTGGGAACGGCAGGTCACGTCCAAATCCCCTACCCCGGCGATGGAGGTGAAGGTCTCCGGATGGGTCGCTCCCAGCGCCTGACCCAGAATCTGAATCTCATTGAGACCGGCAGCCAAGAGCAGACTTTCCGTATTATCCCCGAAAAACTCCGAATTATTTTCTTTAAGCGCATCCATGACCCCAAAAGCGATGGCAATCACGTTTTTCACCGCCGCAGAAACCTGCACACCGACCACGTCTAAACTGGAAAACACCCGCAACGAAGGAGAGTTCAGCAGTTCCCGGAACCGGATGGAATTCTTGGGATTGGGACAGGCGGAGATCAGCCCGGTGATTTTACCCTGGACTACTTCTTCCGCATGGGAAGGACCGGAAATATAAACCACGTTGCCTTTGTAGAATCCGGGAAGGTAGTTTTCCACCATTTCCACGATGAGCTTGGGCTCCTCAGTACCGGGAATGAATCCCTTTGTCAGGATACCGATAACACTGCGCCCATCACTGATATTGGGAACCGTGAGAATTTTCTTAACCGTGTCCAAAAGAAAAAGAGAAGGACTGGCGAGAATGATAAATTCTTTATCTGTGGCACAGGCCAAAAGGTCGGTGGTACAGGTAACATTTTCCGGCAGGCCCGCGTGGGGAAGGTATTTGGAATTGATGTGATTTTTATTGATATCTTCAGCCACATCCTTTTCAAAACTCCAAAGTTCCACGGAATGGCCTTTGGAAGCAATGGCCTTTCCGATGGCGGTGCCCCAAGCCCCCGCTCCGATAATTCCTACTTTGTTCTTCATCTTGTCCTCTCCTCGATTAGTTGGTGAAATTTTTGGATCTGGGAAGCTATTTCCTCCAGACCCCGGTTCCAAAAGTCCTCGTTTTCCAAATTATACCCTAGCTCTAGGGCTAGGGTATTGCAGGTCAATGTTCCAGTTTTCATCAAAATACTGTCGTAATGGCTGGCAAAGGCTGGCCCCATTTCCCTATAGACCCCATAGAGACCTAAGGAGAACAATTGGCCAAAAGCGTAGGGGAAGTTGTAAAACCCCATTTCCGGGGAATAATAATGCCCCTTCACCGCCCACATGTAAGGATGAAGCTGGTCCGGATCCAACCCCTCCCCGTAAGCAGCCTTCTGGGCACTGATCATGAGCTGGGAAAATTCCCCACTTGAGAGTTCCCCTTCCCTGCGCTTTTCCATGACAGCCTTTTCGAAATAAAACCGGGATAAGATGTCCACTAAAACCTGGGTCACATCCGAGAGTCTTTGTTCCAAAAGAAAAAGTTCTTCCTCCCCTTGTGCCTGTTCCATGGCTTTTTCAAAAATCAGGGTCTCTGAAAAGATGCTGGCGGTCTCAGCCAAGGTCATGGGATACATCCGCTGAAGGGCGGGAAGGTCCTTCATGACTTCGAAATGATAACCGTGTCCGAGCTCGTGGGCTAGGGTGCGAACCTCCCCAAAACTCCCGTCAAAATTGAGAAGAATCCGCGTTTCCCCAGCCAAGGGAAGACTGGTACAATAGGCCCCCCCGACTTTTCCTTTCATACTGGGAGCATGAATCCAGTTCTCCTTAAAATTCTTTTCCCCAAAAGCTCCCATTCGGGGGGAAAAAGCCTCAAATTGTTTAAGAATGAAACTTTGGGTGGTTTCCCATGTCCATGAAGTTTTTTCCTCCCCCACAGGGGCAAAAAGGTCGTAGAAACCGCAGGCGGGAATCCCCAAGAGCCGGGCTTTATCCTTTAAGTAGGAGTGAAACAAGGGAAGTTTTTTTTCAATGGAAAGGATCAGGGAATCCAAAGCTCCAGGGCTCAGACGGGCTTGAAAGGCGGCTTTTTCCAGGGCAGAATCCCAACCACGGCGGCGAAGTCCCGTGTCCGCAAAGCCCTTCACCCCGTTGAGGGCGGCGGCTAAAGGAATTTCCACGGTCTTCCAGGCCTGAAGCTCCAGGTCATAGGCTTTTTTCCTCACCCCCCGGTCTTTGTCATAGGCCAGAGCCCGGAGTTCCACCAAGGTTTTTTCCTCCCCGGTTTTAGCATCCCAAACCACACTGAGCTGGGAGCTTACCGAGCCTTGAAGCCGGCTCCAGGCCTCTCCCCCGCTCCGGCTCAAATCATTATAAAGCTCTTCTTCTGCCAGACTCATCTGCTTACCCGCCAGTATAGCGGCCTCAGACCACTCCAACGCATAAGCCTCAAATCCCGGAAACTGGAGTAACCACTGGGGGTCCCCTTGGCTGAGGGTTTTCACCCCTTGTCGAAACCAGACCTCGGCGGATTTGAGTCCCTGGGATAGCTCTTCCACTCTCCCCAGAAGTTTGGTCGCCTGGGGATTGGCGGTATCGATGGAAAACATCATGTAGGCAAAGCTGGATAAGTGCTCCGCCAGGTCAGAGCCTTGATTTAACAGGGAAAATAGCTGCTGGAGCCAGGGGAGCTCATTCCCCTGGGAAGGAAGGACTTGCAGCAGGTCAATTTGGGATTGGGCCAGGGTTTCCAAATTTACCAGATCACTTAGGAGCCGGGGATCTTCCAAGTCTTTATACAAGCCGCCGGTACTCCACAGGGGTAATTGGCTGATGCTCATTCCCCGGCTTCCTTGCGGTAAACCCGATCCCCTGATCGCTTCAAATTCCCGGGTATCAAACGCCTGGGCCACCCCTCAGGAAGATACAAAGCCCCTTGAGCGGCCAATCCTTCACCACAAAGATTTAAAAATCGTTGCCGCTCTTCTTCGGTGAGAAACTCCATTTCCTGATTTACTAGGATTACCTCCGAGGGTTTCTGGAAAAAATACCCCGGACCTAAGTATTCCGAGACCAAAAATTCCACATACTGGCGGATATCCTGACCCATGCGTAAAAGCCGCTTCCCTTCTTCCTTGTTTTGGAGGAGATATCGCTGTTTCTGATCCAAACTCAGACCGTCCAACTGAGTTTCCCGGTAAATGCCTTCTTTGGCACTTTCTATCCGAGTGGAGAAAGCGTCCACACCCCGGATCCGAAAACTGAACCGGGGGTGGGTTCCCTTGGCGTCTGCTAGAACCATGGCTATCCGGTAGACCTCTTCCCCAGTGCCACAGCCAATGACCAGGATTCGTTTTTTTTCAAAACTCTTATCACCCCAAAGTTTGGATAAAACCTCATCCAGAGACTCCCCCCAGGGTAGGGGGCCGGTGGGAGTCTCAATTTCGGGTGGACTCTCGGATAGAGGGGTTTCAATCTCTGCAAAAGACTCAACCACCACAGGGGGTTCAATTTTCACGGGAGGCGCTACGGGGAGCTCCTTCTGAGGCACGTCTATCAAAGGAGTTGGAGGAGGAGGGGGCGTATAAATTTCTTTCTTTTCTTTTTTGGGCTCGGGAGTTATTGTCGTCTTCGGTGCGGATTTGGGAAAATGCCCCTGGGGCTCATCTTGGCGAAGCCAAAGTACTCCCCTGTGGTAACCCCAGTTTTGGAAAGCTTTGAGCAGACCGGCTAAAATGAGAGCACCACCGCCGGAAACCATGAGAACTTTGAAGGAAACACCACTCCAATAGGGTACGAGAAAAATCTCCCCCTCCAATCCATAGGTAATCCGTCCCGCTCCCAGAATTTCCCTGCTCAGGGATAAGACACCAGCCACGAATAAAAAGCCCAAACTGGTTTTTATCCCATAAAGGATAGATTCCCCCAGATCCCAACCCTGGGCTTGCTCCGAAAGGACCTTTAAAATCAGAGGGTTTATGGCCAGAAGTTTCAAATAGATCCCAAACCCAGGATAAATTTTAGGCAGGAGCATTCCCACCAGGAGATCCAGAAGTGTCACCAGAATCAAATTGAAAAAAAATAAAACCGTAAACCGGGCTTTGTCCGGAAGCCTATATCCCAAAAGGCTCAACAGAGGTCCCTGTAGGAGTAGGAGAACTAGGAAAAAACCGGCCATTAGAACTGAATGGATAAAGCTGTGGGAGACTCCCAGAGCGGGAGTAAGTCCGAGAATGAGGAAATACAAGGGGACATCGGCCTTGCGTCCCCCGGGTTGATCGGTGTTCATAATTTCAAATGATACCAAATCACCGTCGAACGCACAAGCGAGAGGTTGATTTAACCCTGTCCAGGGGTGTATAAAAATCATTAAGGACCGGAAAAATAATGAAAATCATCCCGAAGATCTGGAAAAATACCCCGGAAGACCAGAAAGCTAAGATCCTCCGGCGCAGCGAAGAGGATATAGGCTCGGTGGAACAAACGGTTTCCGAAGTGATTTATCAGGTTCGGACCCGGGGTGATGCAGCCCTCAAGGAATACACCCTTAAATTTGACAAAGCCGATCTGACCCAAAAACCCCTCCTGGTGAGCGAGTCGGAATACGAGGACGCCCAAAGGAAACTAACCCCGGAAGTGAAAGAAGCCCTGGAATATTCCATAGCCAATGTGAAGAAATTCCACTCCCTGCAAGTTCGGGAGGAAATGCCCTTCCTCGAGATCCGTCCGGGCCTTTTAGCCGGGGAAAGAACCACCCCCATCGACAGCGTGGGGCTGTACGTGCCCCGAGGCCGGGGCAGTTTCCCCTCCATGGCCTATATGTTGGCGGTTCCTGCGGCCTTGGCAGGGGTTAAAAGAATTGTGATGGTCTCCCCTCCCAATTCCGATGGAACCATAGATCCCGCCTGTCTTTACACCGCCCGGCTCTGCGGGGTCCACGAATTTTACAAAGTGGGGGGAGCCCAGGCTATCGCCGCTTTGGCTTATGGAACCCAATCCATTGCCCCGGTGGTGAAACTCACCGGACCAGGTTCCATGTACGTCACTGCGGCTAAACGCCTGGTTTATTCCGTGGTGGATGTGGGACTGCCCGCAGGCCCCAGTGAATCCGCGGTCTTAGCTGATGACTCCGCCGATCCCTGGAAAACCGCCCTGGATCTCCTGGTGGAGTCGGAACACGGTTCGGACTCCTGTGCCCTGTTGGTGACCCCCAGTAAGAACCTGGCGGACCAGGTAGCCCGTTATCTGGAAAAAGAAATTGAAAGTCTGGATGAACCCCGGCGAACCTTTGTCCAGGATGTTTTTTCCGGCTATGGGGCCATAATCCTTGTGGATTCCCTGGAGGAAGGGGCAGAGCTTTTGAATGATTTTGCCCCGGAGCATCTGTCACTTCAAACCAAGGATCCCTGGGAAACCCTGAGTTTGATCCGAAACGCCGGTGAAATCCTTCTGGGTCAGGACCTCCCCTTTTCCGCCGCCAACTACTCCACGGGACCCAACGCCGTTCTCCCCACGGGAGGCCGGGCTAAAACTTTCGGCCCCGTTTCCGTTCCAGACTTTCAAAAAACCTCCTCGGTGATCTTTGCCAGCCCTGCCGGGTACAAGAGCTTTGAAAAATCCGTGACGGTGTTGGCGGAATACGAAGGGTTCATCACCCACGGAAACGCTCTAAAGAAACGCAAATGAGTGCAGTAAAATGACCTTGGATGAGGGATTTTCCTACCTGGAAAGCTTCACCAACCTGGAGAAAAAACCTGACCCCACCCTCAGGGCCTATCGTCTGGATAGGATGGAGAGGATATTGGATGTGTTTGGAAAACCTCACAAATCCTTCAAATCCTTCCACGTGGCGGGGTCCAAAGGAAAAGGGTCCACCTCCTTCTACCTGGCGGGGGGATTGGAAGCCCTGGGTTACAAAACCGGCCTCTATACCTCCCCCCATCTGCTTTCCTACACCGAACGAATCACCCTGGCTGGAAAACCATTCCCTGACGAGCTGTACCTGAAAAATATCACCCAAATAAAAAATTGGGTGGAATCCGGGGGACAAAAGCTCCTGGAAAGGGATTATCTCCAGGGTCCCACCACCTTTGAACTCCTTACCCTCCTGGCCTTTTTAATATTTCGGGAAGCGGGGGTCCAATGGGTAGTAGCGGAGGTGGGACTGGGAGGCCGGTTGGATGCCACCAATGTTCTCATTCCCCAGGCCACAGTCCTAACTCCCATCGAATTGGAACATACGGAGATCTTGGGAAATACCCTGGAAGCTATTGCGGGAGAGAAAGGGGGGATCATCAAGCCTGGGATTCCTGTGTTCTGTGCCCCGCAACCAAGGCAGGTCTATGAAGTCTTTTCAGTCCTGGCCCGGGAAAAAAACTCCCCCTTGACCTATTTGCCCGATGTCCTGGGACATTTCTGGGTGGATGTGGGGCCAAAAAGTACCCGGATCACCTGGGCCTATAAAGGGCAGGAGATCCAAAAAGCAGAACTGGTCATGCTGGGGGAGGTTATGGCCTGGAATAATATTCTAGCCCATCGGGTGCTCTGGGAAATCCTAGCCCCGAAGGACGAGGACCAGGAAAAACTTCTCCGGGGTCTGGAAAAGGTGAAAATCCCTGGGCGGATGCAAGCCCTCCCCTTGAAGCCGGCAGTGGTAGTGGACGGGGCTCATACCCGTAGATCCTGCGAAGAACTGGTGAAAACCTTGGAAAAAACCCTGCCTGGCCCGAGAACTTTGATCTTCGGGGCTGTGGAAGGAAAGGACTGGGAAGGAATGGCGGAGGTTTTGAGCTCCCATTTCACCCATATTATCATCACCACCCCAGGAAGTTTTAAAAAAAGCGATCCCGCAGCCCTGGCGAAAATCTTTAACCGGCATAAAGCCCCCGTCCTCTTTCAACCTGATTTAGATCATGCTTGGAAAACAGCCCAGGATCTGGGGCACCCCACGGTGGTTTGCGGCTCCTTTTATCTGGTGGCTGACTTTATTCGCCTCACTGGGGTGTAGGAATGTTTGCCGTTTCCGAAGATGGGAAGCTAAAAATTTACGACGATCCGGTAAAAACCTGGACCATGCTCACCCCAAAGGAAATCCTTCCCACCTTGGAGGAGATTGAAACCTGGGTGGATCGAGGCTTTACAGCCTTGGGCTTTTTGACCTATGAAGCCTCCTCCGGCTTTGACCCATCCCTTAAAACCCAGTCACCCCGGGGAGCCTTGGGGTACTGGGAGGTGCATGAGAATCCCACACAAACGCCGATACCCCCATCACCGGAAAACCTATTCCTCGGTCCTCTGATCCCCACCTGGACCCAGGAAGAATACTTCCAGGCATTTCAGCAAGTAAAAGATTATTTGCTCCGGGGGGATACCTACCAGGTCAACCTCACCCTCCCTTTTCGCACCCGAATCCTCGGGGTTCCCACCAGGGAGGGGCTTTTTGACCTCTGGCTTAAGGGTTGGGGGAATGCACCGGGATCCCAAGGGGCCTTCTGTGAATATCCCGGCGGATGGATTCTAAGCTTTTCCCCGGAGCTTTTCTTTGAAACTGAAAAATTGCCCCGGGGTGAGACAACCCAAGGCCCCCGCCTCTGGAGGCTCCGATCCCGCCCCATGAAGGGAACCCGTCCCCGGGGACAGACCTCACAGGAGGATGCCACCCTGGCTCAGGATCTCCTGAATTCCCCTAAGGACCGGGCGGAAAACCTGATGATCACCGATATGATCCGTAGTGATATGGGCCAGATCGCCCTCCCCGGTTCTGTCCAGGTACCCAGACTTTTCGATTTGGAAACCTACCCCACGGTTCACCAGATGGTGAGTGAGGTTCAAGCCCAGACTCAGAAAAATTTTCCTGAGATCATGAAAAATCTCTTTCCCTGCGGATCCATCACAGGAGCCCCCAAGGTTAGAACCATGGAAATTATTTCCCAGTTGGAGAACTCTCCCCGGGGTATTTATACAGGTACCATGGGACAGTGGACCGCCCAAGGTGCTCGGATGAATGTGGCCATTCGGACCCTGGAAGTGAATCCCCAGGGAGAGGGACTCTACAGTGCCGGAGGGGGGGTAGTCTGGGATTCCCAAAAGGAAAGCGAGTGGAATGAAATTCAGGTAAAAACCCGGGTCTTGGATCCTTTGATCTTTCCTGCAGATTTGGTAGAGACACTGCGATGGGCCCCTGGGGAGGGATTTTTTCTCCCAGAGCTTCACCAGGCAAGACTGGAAGCCAGTTGTGTTGCCTTGGGCTTCCCCCTCCCCCCAAAGGACCTCTTTCGCTCTTGGAAACCACAAATCCTGGGGAACGGGGAAAAAGACACCCTACGAATTCGCCTGGTTTGGACTAAAAAAGGGGAAGCACAGTGGACTCAAGCTCCCTTGGTTCCCTTGGCAGAACCCCTGGTTTTGGCCCTCGCCCCCCAGGCTCTCCATACCGGGGGACCTTTCTTCCTCCACAAAACCACCGCCCGCGGGGTGTATGAAGACCAAAAGCTGTCCCGACCTGGGGCTCAGGAAGTTCTCCTTTACAACACCCAAGGAATGATCACCGAAGGAACCTTCACAAACCTGGTCTACCGCTGGGAAGGGGAACTCTGGACGCCCCCGTTAAAAGACGGACTGCTCCCAGGAACCTACCGGGCACATCTCCTGAAGTCGGGAAAAGTGCAGGAACGATCCCTTGCCCTGGAGGAACTTCCCCAGGTGGAAGAGTTTATCCTGGTGAATTCTCTCCGGGGTGAAATGAGAGCAGTCTTGTAAGTCTTCCAGGGTAAAGTTGTCGGGTACCGGATTTTCCTATAAGATGGGAATATGGCCTTGGATTATGAAACTATTGAAGCTCTGCGCAGGCATCACCCCGCATGGAAATTACTCCGAAGTGATCACAGCACCCTCATCTGTGCCTTCCTCCACAAGGCTTTTACGACGGCAAACAAGAGATCCCTGGCCCAATCCGAGCTTATGGGGCGATTGGAAGATGAGCTTTACCGGCTTAGGGAAAACCTAGGAATCGAAGCCTTTCCCCGGTCAGCGGCTTTTTATCTGGATGAATGGGCGGAAGATAACAAAGGATGGCTGAGAAAATTTTATCCCCCAGGGAAGGATGAACCCCACTTCGATCTGACCCCCGCTACGGAAAAAACCCTGCTCTGGTTAGAATCCCTCCTGGAAAAGTCCTTCCTGGGTACAGAATCCAGGGTTTTAAGCGTTTTTGAAATTCTCCAACAGCTCGTAACGGGAACAGAAACGGACCCCGTCCGCCGCCTTGCGGAGTTGGAAGAGAAAAGGGAAAACTTGGAACGGGAGATCGCCCGGGTGAAACGGGGGGAAATCATTCTCCTGGATGAAACCGCTGTGAGGGATCGGTTCCAACTGGCTACGACCACAGCCCGGGAGCTTCTTTCCGACTTTCGGGGAGTGGAAAGTAACTTTCGAACCCTGGATAGGCAGGCAAGAGAACTCATTACCTCCTGGGAAGGAACAAAAGGGGACCTGGTGGGATCCCTCCTGGACCAGAGGGAAGCTATTGCCGAATCGGACCAAGGGAAAAACTTCCGGGCTTTTTGGGACTTTCTCATGGACCCCCTCAAACAGGATCAACTGAGCGAACTTTTGGAAAAAGTCTACGCCCTGGAGCCTATTAAAGCCCTGGACCCGGATCCCCAAGGCAGAAGAATCCACTACGCATGGATGGAAGCGGGAGAACAGACCCAACGGACAGTGGCTCTTCTCTCCCAACAGCTGAGGCGATTTTTGGATGACCAGGTATGGTTGGAAAATAGGCGCATCATGGAGATCCTCAGAAGTGTGGAGCAGAAGGCGGTGAGCCTGCGTTTATCTCCCCCTGCGGAGATGGGATTTATGGAATTGGAGGCTTCATCACCCCGAATTCCCCTTCCCATGGAAAGACAGCTCCATTCCCCGGTTCTCCAAGGGGTCATCGAAGACCTGAAACTTGAAGCCGGTGTCCTGCTTTCTTCCCAAGCCCTCTACGACCAATCGGTGGTGGATCGGCTAGTGCTCAAAACTAGAATTAGGAAATTTTTAGAAGATCGGGATCAGGGTACTTTGGCACAGGTCTTGGAAAGGTTTCCCTTGGAACAGGGGCTCGCGGAATTAGTGGCTTACCTGGACCTGGCTTCCCAGGATCCCCATGCCTTGGTGGAGGATCAAACCCGGGATGAGGTGGTTTGGGATGATGAATTCCGTCGAAGGCGGAAGGCTAATTTACCCCGCATAATTTTCAGGAGACACCCATGAGCGATCAATTGAACCAAGAGACCCAACTTTCCCTGGTGGTGTTAACCCTCCTGAAAGGGATTATGACCCGAGAGCAGGATGAAAAACTCTGGAGCCACCTCCTGAGGATTCAAAGCCGGGTGAGGGATTACCTGAGGGTCATCAACCTGGAGCTTTTTTTGGACGAAGCTGAGGGTTTCGCCTGGCTGAAAAACCGCACCACCGAAGAGGGGGAAACCGAGCTCCCCCGGCTGGTACCCCGGCACCGCCTTTCCTACAACTTAAGTCTTTTACTGGCCCTGCTCCGGCGTAAATTAGCAGAGCAGGATGCCAAGGGGGGAGAGACCCGCCTTGTGGTCACCACAGGTGAGATTCTTGATCTTCTGGGGCTTTTCCTAGCCGAAACCTCCAACGAAGCCCGCAGACGAGATACGATCATGACCCAGATCACCAAGGCTGAGGATTTGGGGTTTTTAAAACGCCTGAATCCTGGTTCCGATTCTTGGGAAGTCCGGAGAATCCTGGGGGCTTTTATAGACGCCCAGTGGCTTTCGGATTTTGATAAGAAATTGGATGCCTACCGGCAAGGAGGAGAAGAATGAGTGATCAGCTGCTGGATTTTGCCTCAGACGACCAAAAAACCGGGTTCAGACTTCAGAACTTTCAGGTCTATAACTGGGGAACTTTCCATAAACAAGTTTGGAATCTCTCCCTCCAAGGAGAAAACACCCTTTTGACCGGGGATATCGGTTCGGGGAAATCCACCCTGGTGGATGGCCTTTCCACCCTTCTCGTGGCTCCCCAAAAAATCACTTACAACAAGGCCGCTGGTGCCGAAACCCGGGAAAGGTCTTTGCGTTCTTACGTCCAGGGACATTTCAAGTCCGAACGGTCCGAGGAAGGACTGAGCGCCCGGGCGGTGGCACTGCGGGACCACAACAGTTATACCGTACTTCTGGGACAGTTCCATAACCAGGGCTTCGGGCTTCATGTCACCCTCGCCCAGGTTTACTGGATCAAGGATCCCCAAGCCCAACCCAGCCGGTTTTATGTGATTGCGGATAAAGCTCTGACCATCGCCCAGGATTTTTCCGGCTTCGGCAGCGACATTGGGGATCTGCGGAAAAAATTAAGGCTCACCGAAGGAGTGGAAATATTTGATGCCTACCTCCCCTATGCGGCGGCTTTTCGCCGGCGTTTCGGTATAGAGAATGATCAGGCTTTGGATCTGTTGAACCAGACGATTTCCATGAAATCCGTGGGGAATCTTACAGACTTCGTCCGAACCCACATGTTGGAGCCCTTCGATCCCCAGCCCCGGATCGACGCCCTCATTGGTCATTTCGGGGACTTAAGCCAAGCCCATAAAGCGGTGATGAAAGCCAAAGACCAGATTGGATCCCTGGAGCCCTTGATTCAAGATGTGCAAAAACACCGGGAAATCAGCCTTAAAACCGACCAACTTGTTCAAGCTAGGGAAGGGCTGAGGCCTTGGTTCGCCATCCAAAAATGCGTCCTGCTGGAAAAACGCCTGGGAACCCTAGGGGGTGACCGCCTGAGGTTAGAAAACAAGATTAAAAGCTTGGGGGATGAAAAAGTCCGGCAGTACACCCGTAGGGACGAACTCAAACAAGCCCTGGCCGATGGAGGGGGCCACCGGCTGGAAGCCCTCAAACTCCAAGTCCGGGAACTTCAGAATCTTACAGAACTCAGGCATGGAAAGTTCACTCGGTTGGTAGAGCTCTGTGAACCCCAGAAATTGATGATCCCCGAAAGTCCAGAAGCCTTTGGAACCTTGGCTCTCCAGGTGAAGGAGACCACAAAAATCCACCAGGATTCGGAAGCAGACCTTCAAAATCAAAAAACAGAACTGGATGTCCGGTTTTTCCAAGAAAAAAATGAGATCAAAGACCTGGTGAAAGAGCTGGA
The DNA here is from genome assembly GCA_964624355.1 of uncultured Spirochaetales bacterium. Taxonomy (GTDB): domain Bacteria; phylum Spirochaetota; class Spirochaetia; order JABEVK01; family JABEVK01; genus CAZUXL01. The sequence continues at coordinate 4,468 of CAZUXL010000062.1, read as the reverse complement.
ATCCTTAAAACAGCGTCCTTCCAACATTCCCCAAGCACAGATCGCTTTGAGGCATAGACTGTGCTCTGACCTGGGGCTTCCGGAGGAGTCCATGCCCTTTGCGGGAGAACTCCTGGAAGTGAATCAAACCGAGTCCTCCTGGACCGGGGCCGCAGAAAGAATCCTTCATAACTTTGCCCTGTCGCTCCTGGTCCCTGAGGTCCATTATCCTGGGGTCGTTAACTGGGTGGAAAAAACCCAGCTGGGGCAAAAACTAGTGTATTACCGGATTCGGGAGGAGGTGGTTATCTCCCGGCAGGATCCCCATCCCCATTCCCTGGTTCACAAACTCCGCATTAAAAGCGGCTCCCGGTTTAGGGATTGGCTGGAGGGGGAACTGATTAAACGCTTTGACGTGGCCTGCTGTGAAACCATGGACGAATTTCGCCGGGAAAAACAAGCCCTGACTCAGTCCGGGCAGATCAAAGGGGGGGGTGATCGCCATGAAAAGGATGATAGACACCGGGTGGAAGACCGCTCCCGGTGGGTTCTGGGGTGGTCAAATCTGGAAAAAATCCGCTATTTGGAAAAGCAGAGGCTTATTTTAGAAAAGACCGCCGCAGATACGGGGATACTTCTTGCCCAAGTTATGAATAAAATTAAAATTCTCCAAGACTATCTGCGGACTCTGGCCCTTTTGGGGGAATTTCGGGACTATGCGGAGGTGGACTGGCGCACCCCTTCTGCCTTGGTAGAAAAAGCCCGGACTGAAATTGATGAGCTGGAAGCAGCCTCGAGCCAATTAAAAATCCTGAGCGGCCAATTGTCGGATCTGGATAAATCCCTGGTCCTCCTGGAAAAAGATCTGGGGATTAAATTGGGGGAAATGGGATCCCTGGAAAGTAAAATCCAGTCCACCGGTGAACAGCTCACCCAAGTACAACAAACAGCCCTGGGAATTGATCCCTCATCCCCCCTGGCATCCCAAATCCGGATCATGGTGGAGGAATTAATTCCCGGACTAAAACTCACGGTGGAATCCTGCGAATCCCGGGAAAGCGAGGTCCGGGGAGAATTTCAGAAACGCATAGACAACGAAAAGGATAAGCTCAAAAATCTCTTGGAGAAATGTATCCGGAGCATGACCCGGTTTCGGGATGCCTGGCCGCTGGAAACCCGGGAACTGGATGCCAGCCTGGAAGCGACCTCAGGTTGGGAAAAACTTCTCCTCCAGTTGAAAAGTGATGACCTTCCCAGGTTCGAAGATCATTTTAAGAAGCTTCTTAACGAAAACACCATTCGGGAAGTGGCCAACTTCCAGTCGGTCCTGACCCGGGACAAACAGAGCATCAAGGAAAAAATACACCGGATCAACCAGTCCCTCACCCAAATCGAGTACAATCCCGGTCGGTTCATCCGGTTGGAAGTTCAAAATTCACCGGATCCGGAGGTCCGGGACTTTTACCAGGACCTGAGATCATGTACCGAAGGCTCCCTCACCGGTTCTGGGGACCAATATTCCGAAGCGAAATTCCTCCAAGTCCAAAGCATCATACAGAGGCTCCAAGGCCGGGAAGGATTCGGTGAAATAGACCGGAAATGGACCCTAAAGGTGACAGATGTGCGTCAGGCCTTTGTTTTTTCCGCCTCAGAGAGGGTTCAGGAAACTCAAGAAGAATTTGAACACTATACGGACTCCAGCGGAAAATCAGGAGGACAAAAAGAAAAGCTTGCGTACACGATTTTGGCCGCAGCCCTGGCTTACCAGTTCGGATTGGAATGGAATGAGGTCAAGTCCCGAAGTTTCCGTTTTGTGGTGATCGACGAAGCCTTCGGCCGGGGTTCGGATGAATCCACCGAATACGGACTGAGGCTCTTTAAAAAACTCAGGCTTCAGCTTCTGGTGGTAACCCCCCTGCAGAAGATCCATGTGATTGAACCTTACATCTCGTCTGTGGGATTTGTTCATAATCTGGAAGGCCGGGAATCCCGGTTGCGGAATATTAATATTGAGACTTACCGTGAGGAACGGGACCAGAGGAAAGACCAGTGAAATCTTCTTGGACGACTCCCAAGGATTTAAAACTGAGCTTGGAAAAACTTTGGGACCGAGGTGTCATCCTTCGGGGTACGCTCCCCCCCTTGTCAGAGGGAGATTTGGAATTCCCCCTGATACTTAAAATCAAAACCCCGGATTCCAGTGAAATTTTGGACCGATTTCCCGATGTTCAGCAGTGGCTGGGAAGTATAAAAATCTTAGAAAATTCCCGAGACCAACAGGGGCCTCAGGTGGAATGGAAAGAAATGAATCACCGGCAACTGGGCCGAAACCTTATTCCCACCGCCCTGGTGTTTTCCACCCCTGAACAGGCTGCCCTTTTTCTAGGAAAAATGACCAATTTGAAAACCTTTAAGGAACTGGCTTTGCGAACCCTGGAAAGCTTTCCCCAACTTCGTCCCTGGCTTTCTCGAAAACCATTAAAAGTCCTGGAGGAAGCGGACTCATGGGACCGGATTCTTTTAGTCCTGAGATGGCTCCAGGATCATCCAAAGCCAGAAATCTATCTTCGCCAGATCGATCTCCCGGGAATTCACACAAAATTCATCGATAGTCACAAAGGCCTCCTCACGGAATTAATGACGGAACTAAACTCTCCTATTTCTGGAAATGTGGGATTGGACGACCCCACCGCTCCTTCTTTCGAAGCAAGATTTGGATTTCTTCAAAAACCATCCTTAATCCGCTTCCGGTATCTAGATATCACCATGGCCCCCCCACTCCCTGCTACAATGACCCATTCCATGCCTCACCTTAAGCCCCAAGAAATGGCCTTGAATGCCCAGGACTTTGCCGTCCTGGGCTTGGATGTGGAATGGGTAATTATATTGGAAAATGAAATCACCTGGTTGTCGTTTCCGCCCCTGGAAAAATCCTTGGCCATCTTCGGCAGTGGCTATGGCTTTGAAGCTTTGGGAAAAGCCGCCTGGCTCAGAGACAAAAAGATTTTATACTGGGGAGATCTGGATACCCATGGGTTTGCGATCCTGGATCAGCTACGATCCTGGTTTCCTCAGGTTCAAAGCCTACTCATGAACAAGGAAACTCTCATGGCTCACCAACTGCTGTGGACCAGCGAACCTACCCCAACCCGGCGGGAACTGAACCATCTCACATCGGAAGAGAAGGAACTTTACCTGGACTTAGCCCTCAATAAATTGGGGAGTAAAGTCAGGTTGGAACAGGAAAGAATCCGGTTTGGTTGGATGGAACAAGAAATACATAAAGTGATAAGGCCTTAAAACAAGGCTACTAAAGAAAGGAGATTTTATGGAAGTTCCTCGGTTGATCATCGCCCTCGGTTTATGGACGGTTTGCTGTTCCAGTTGTGTGGATCTGACTGTCCCGGTGGAAAGCTACAATAAAGCACTAGTCGCCCAAGTACCCCTCGATTCTCAGCCTATCCTGGCAGTGGAGGGTGTGGATCTTGCCACCGCCTCCATTACCACCATAAACCCGTTAATTGTCGCTCCCGGTACTTTGGTGGTAATCGAAGGTACGGGATTCGGGACAATGGCTGGGAAAATCCAAGTGGGAACCAAAAATGTCGATACTTTTCTTACCTGGGAAGATACTTTCATCCACTTCCGTATTCCTTCCACAATCGAAAAAGATTCCCATGTGAAGGTCGGAAACGCCTTCTCCAATTCAGCCCTTCAACCCGCACCGGTGGGTACGATTAAACTTATAATTGTCGTAGATACCAGTAAGGTGGCCATTGATGGGCTTACAATAACCCAGGTTTCACGGCTCACCTCCACCGATATACCCTCCCTTTTCAAGCCCCCCCTCTACTTTAAAGGGGGCTTTAGCCATACGGAGGGCACTTTCGGATTCAAGGACGATATGTGGGGGATGGGGGCTAAATGGAGAATGTACAATCCGTCGGGGACCATCTGGATGACGGAGTGCCTGTTCACGTCAGATGCCATCGCTTCATTTCGAAACGTGAATAATCCCTTGATCATTCCGGGTGTCAAGTTCTGTTTTGAAGATGAAAATCTGGAAAGGAATATTTTAGAGTTCGAATCTGACTTTGCCGCAGCCCTCAAGAAATCCTTTCAGAAACAGTCCGGTGCCACAGGAAATGATCCAGTGGCATACCTGGTAACTTCCGGTAAAAAATCCAGTTGGTCCATTCCAAAAGGAATTTTAGGGGAATTGGATGCGGTTATAGCAGCTTATCCCGTATTTGAGAGACCTTGATTTTCTGGATGTTTTAATAAAAACTCACCAAGAATGTATAAACTAAGCGCCTGATGGGAATCGAACCCACGTCTCAAGCTTGGGAAGCACTCCAATGTAACACTCATTTCAGTTAATTGCTTACACTACAATTGGTTATAAAATTATATCGCGGAACAGATTGTCATAGAATACTTTAGAAGTGTATAGAATTCAAGAGTATCGTATCCGCATATTGCTCCGCAT
>CAZUXL010000061.1:4264-20852 GCA_964624355.1 uncultured Spirochaetales bacterium | reverse complement strand
CATCGGCAAATTCTTTTGTTTTTGCGGCAAAGTCCGAGGCTTTTTCTTCCATGATTTTCCAGAAACTGTTGTCAGCGATTCGATGACCCCGCATGACTTCGTAGAGCCCTCTCAGGGTGTCTCCGTTTATAAGATCCCCGAAGGATCGATACAAGGGCTGCATTAAGCTCTCTTTAAGAGCTTCTTCCACGTCTTCCACGCCCCGTCCTCCCAATTCGTAATGGAGGCGGCCCATGTGGCCTTGATCGTTGTCGTCGGTTTCATGGATATCCAAGTACACTTGCTTTCCATAACCATTTAGTTCCACATAGAGTCCAGAGGTAAAGATCTCTTGGCTCTTTCTGATGTACCACAGTCCGGCGTTATGTTCACGCAAGAGGACAAATTTTCCAGGTTCGTTATGAAGACCCAGGGCTGAGGCCAAGTCTTTCTGCTGGACCGTCTTGGAACCATCGCTTTGCTTCACCGCATAACCTGCGGAATTTCGGAGCCAACCCACGGTTTTTTCGTAGCTGTTGTTGAAAAGTACCAGGGCATGTTCGTGACCCGCTTGGTTGGCGTAGGCAAAAACGTTCTGATTCACCATTCCATGGGGATTCCAAAGATCAAACAGGTAGAAATTTTGGACTTCCGCGAACAGGTACCGCTTGTGCATCAGGGGGAAGATTTCTTTTTCGTGCCGGCGGATCAATTCCTGATCTTCGGTTTCATTCCAGTAAGCCCGGCGGTATTCCATCCCGTATTTCTCCCGGAACCCTTCTACCTGACCATGGCCGAACATGGGTGTTCCGGGCATGGTGATCATCATGGTTAAAACACCGAAGTATTTGTCCCCGCCGCCGAATTGTACCGCAGCGGTTTCTTCGTCGGGATTATTCATAAAGTTCACGAAACGTTTGAGGATTTCCGGATCAAATTCCAGGGTGTTTTTAATGGTGTAACGATACTTCTCGTTTTCTTCCTTTTTGAACATGTGCATGAAGGCAGAGTTGTAAACCCGGTGCATCCCCAGGGTTCGAACGAAGTAACTCTCCATCATCCAAAAAGCTTCTGCCAAAAGGAGGGTGTCGGGGCATTCTTGGGCCACCCGGTCCACCACTTCCCGCCAGAATTCCACCGGAAGGATGCGGTTAAATTCTTCATTGGACATCCCATGCTCCGCTCTGGTGGCAATATCCCCGCCGGAACCGGGAATGGGGAACCAGAGACGCTGAACGTGTTTTTTTGCCAAGGTCATGGCGGCATCGAAACGAATGATGGGGAAGTTTCGGGCAACGTTAAGAATGATCTGGATGATGGCTTCCCGGGCTTCGGGGTTGAGATAATTGATCTGGGCCGTATCGTTCCAGGGCATGGAAGTTCCGTCATTTCCATGGTAAATAAATCGGTGCTGGTTGGTCCGTTTATCCTTGTGCAGGAATACCACAGAGGCGTCGGAGCGATCGTAGTAGTGGTCTTCCAGCTTGACTTCCACATTGGGATCTTGGGATAGATCCGGACCGTTGAAACTGTAGGTGGGGAAGGGACAGTAATCCAAGGAAAGGAAATAGTCCGGGTGCTGGCTGATCCATTTACTATCCATGGCCGTGTGGTTGGGGACCATATCACTGGCCACGCGGATTCCACGGCGCCAGCATCGCTCCCTCAAATTGTTCATGGCTTCCCATCCGCCCAGTTCCCAGGCGATTTCATAATCGTAAAGGGAGTAGGCTGAGGCTTCCGCTTCGGGATTGCCACACATCTGTTTGATTTTTTTTGAGGCCTTGGAACGTTCCCAGAGACCGATAAACCAAAGGGCATTGAAACCCTGTCGGGCCATAATATCTAACTCCGCATCGGGAATTTGATCTAATCGTTTAATGTCCCGCCCGTACTTTTTAGACAATTGATCCAACCAAACGAGGGTGGATTTTGCCAAAAGGATAACTTTGGGCATCCATTCCTTATCCGCAGAAAAAGCTTCCACTTCGTGTTCTTGTCCGTCGTAGGCCAGGGATTTATCATAGCCTTCGGATTTGGTGAATCCACCTTTCCAGAAAAGTCGTTCTTCTTCTTTCATAAAGTCCAGGCTGGAAAGAAGGCGGCGGAGGAATTTCCCTAAAAGCATACCCCACTTTTCTTTTATATAATTCAATTGTCCATGGAGACTGTCGGGGACAGCGATGGCGGGAGATCTGAGCATATCCAGGAGGTTCTGGGAATCGGGGCCAAAGTGGGGTGCAGATTCGAAGAAGTCCTTTAGAACGGGGATGAATTTCCCGTAGACCGTGGCTTTCCCCATGGGTTCATCGTCAAATAATTCTTTCCAGGGGGCAAAAGCGGAATTCGCATTGGCCAGCCAAAGAAGAATTATTTCCTCCATGACCAGTTCCCGGTGGCTGACGCCTTCTGACTGTCCTGCTAAGTAAGAGGCTGAACTCAAACTACCCTTGTAGACTTCCAATCCAGGAAAATTGTCCACGAAATAAAGAAGCATGGAGTCCACTTCTTTTTTTCCCAGACGATCTTCTGCGGATTTTAAGGCTTGGGAGAAGAGGGTGACACCCTTTTCTTCCCGGTAAAGTTCGGCCACATAATGGAGAATTTCATCGATGAGACCCATGGCATTGAGCTGACCAGGAAGGATAGCCTGTTCAGGATTGGCCAGAAGATCTCTTTTATCATTTATCTTTTTAGCAAACACCCGAACCGCTAAAAAGTTGGGAAGGATGACGTTTCCGGTTAGGCTGTAAAGCCCCTGATCAAATTCATAATAATCCCGGGCTTGCCGGGAAATATGAAATTCCATAACACCCTGGGATCTCCGGGGCTTTGATCCCCCCGACTCTAATTTTGTCAGACGGATTTCTAACCCCTGAAGTTCGCTCATGATGTCCTCCTAGACGCCGTTTTTAATATTATAGACTGACTTTCCTTATACTGCGAGGGTGAATTATAGATTTTAGTGTTTTATTGAAATCTGATCTGGCCACCAGGGTTTCCAGACTTGGTTTCATTTTGAAAGACCAGTTTCTTTCACTCACAGTTCCGGGGAAATTGATCCTTTCTTCGTCAGGATTTCCTGGTCTCAGGGTCAAATCCATGGCTAGTAAATCTTGAATGGCAAAAATCGCCAGGAGTGAGGAGGTTCCCAAGAGACCAGTGATGATTTTTTGTGCCAATTCCGGAGTGTAGTGCTGGTGAGATTCTTCCACAAGATCCAGGGCTTCCAAGAAGTCCCGGTGGTCTTTTTCTTCATCCCACCATTGCCGGAGGGAGGAGGTGTCATGGACCGAGGGGGTACAAACTGAGAGCAGGGGATAATTTTTCACTGGATAATAGGGTTGCCCGGGATGATTCCAGTTCCTCGCCCAACGGACAATTTTCAGTCCAAGGATTTCATGGGAGGCTAAAACCCGGGGAACACAGTCGGGAATGACCCCCAAGTCTTCGGCGCAAACCAGCATCTCCGTGGTGTTTTTCATGAAATCCATGAGTTCATTCCCCTGTTTTTCCCACAGGGTCTCGGAATCCAAAAGGGCTTCTTGTATGAGCTTGTCAAAATTCCACTTTTCTTCCTGACCAAGGCTGTCGTAACCCCTGGTCGCATAATAGGTGTAAAGGGGGATGTATTCCCCGTCCCCCACTTTCATCAAAGTTCGATTCCGGAACCAAGTATAGACAACTTGCTTTGCCTTTTCAGAAAGATCCATCCGGGAAATGGATTTTTCCCCGGTCACTTCCGACTTGAAACGGTAGAGATCTTCGGTTCCCACTTGGGAGAGACATAGGCCGATGACCCGGGTGGCCTCGTCGCCTAGGGCTTCCCGGAGTTCGTTGCCAAAAATATGGGGCTCGGAAAGCCAGGTGATGCGACCTTCGTCAAACCCCAGGTTTAGGAGCTCAGGAGTTTTTAGGGTTTTATGGGGTAGGAAGTATCCCAAATTGGCTGAATGATTGGCCGATGGGGTTGCCCAGATTCTAAAGAACCCCAGAACGTGGTCAATCCTGTAGGCGTGATAGAATTTATCCGCCTGTTTTATTCTTTCTTTCCACCATTTGAAGTTGTCTTTGGCTAAATTTTCCCATCGGTAAATGGGGAACCCCCAGTTTTGACCTTCGGGACTGCCGCCGTCCGGGGGAGCGCCGGCCCGGAGATGGAGGCTGAATAGTTCGGGGTTGGCCCACACATCATGGCTGTCTTCATTTATTAGTATAGGGATATCCCCCTTGAGACTGACCCCCAAAGTCTGAAGTTCTTGGGCCGCAGAGGAGAGTTGGGCTTCACACAGATATTGTATCCAGGAGAAGAAAAGGACTTCATGTTGGTTTTTTTCGTCTTTCCAGAATTTTTCAATTTCTGTTTTTTTGGGTGTTTGAAAATCGGGCCAATCTTGCCATCCTGCTAGGTTTCTCCGATGTTTCAGAGTGGAAAATACCGAATATTCCACGATCCAGGGATTTTTTTTGATATAGGCGTGGAGGTCTTCGGATTTCTCCCAAGATGAAAAGTTCTTAGCAAATATTTTTTTGAGAATGGAAAGTTTATCCCCCAGGATTTCCTGAAAGGCCACAGCGGATAAATCCGCATACTTGGTCCGGAGCTCCGTGATTTCCCCGGTAAATTCTCCTGCGCCGGGAACATCAGAAAGCCGGAGATATATGGGGTGGAGAGCAAAAGCCGAGAGGGCACTGTAAGGGGACGGTTCAAACCCCGTATCACTGAGGGGGAGGAGTTGAATGAGGTTGATTCCGGTGGAATGACACCATTGACCTAGAATCTTTAGGTCAGGAAACTCCCCAATACCACTATTCTCCTGAGTTTTTAGAGACGACAGCGGAACTGCCACACCTGTAAGATAGGATTTTATTTTAGGAAATTTCATACTGCCCTCTTTATATTAACACTCAATTCTATGCTAAAAATTATGATAGTCACTGTCAAGTCGATTTTAAGACTCTAATTTTTTTAATCGGTCCCGGAGACGGGCGGCCTCTTCGTAATTTTCCTCGGCTACCGACTTGGCCAAAGCTTCTTCCAGGTCTTGTTTTTCACTTTTTCCAGGGGTTTCCGGAGCGAGAGGCTCATGGGTTTCGCCGGATTTTACCGAGGAAACGGGAATCCCCACTTCTTCCACGATGGCTTCGTCAATAAACACAGGACAATGGGTGCGGACAGCCAGGGCTAAAGCGTCCGAGGGGCGGGCATCCACAGCGGTGCGGCCTCCATCCCTCATAAGCACAATATTGGCAAAAAAAGTACCATCTTTAATAGTATGGATCTCGACTTGAACCACCTCTGACCCCAGAAGTTGCAGGATGCTCAACATAAGGTCGTGGGTAAGAGGTCGGGGAATTTCCATGTCGCCCATGCCAAGAAGAATATTTTGGGCTTCTAAGGAACCGATAAAAATCGGAACCGCCAGAGTTCCTTCCAAGGGGCGAATGAGTACAGCGTTACCTTTGTCGGTCCGGGCGATGGTCCAGACTTCTGCTTCCAAAAACATGAATTCTCCCTAAATCTTATGGGAATCTTTGAGATATTTAATCAGGGTCTCAAAACTAATAAAACCCTTAGCTAAGGCGATCTCTCCAAAGAGACGTTTATCCCCATTTTGCTGGTCAGCAATGATTTCGTCACTCTGTTTTTGAGTGATGGTTCCAATTCTTACTAACCCTTGACCTATGAGTTCCTGATAAGTTGCTTTAGTTTCCATTCTTCTAGCATAAAGTAGAAACGGTTACTTTTCAAATACCCTGATGGGAATCCTTGAAAGTATCAGCTTCTCCAGGTTTTCCAAGGGTATTGGCTCCCGGGCAAGGTTTTCATCCATGGCAGCCTTAGCCACCGCCATGGCCACGAGAAAGGTGAGACCTGGGGTGAAGGGCGAGGGAATGATTTTACCTTCCTGAATTTGTTCAGGGGTCAGGGCTGCGGCTAAAGCTTTGGCTGCGGCGAGTTTCATGCCCTCGCTTATGTCCGAGGCTCGCACGTCCAGGGCTCCGCGGAAAATCCCGGGGAAAGCGAGGACGTTGTTCACTTGGTTGGTTGCATCGCTTCTGCCTGTGGCCACTACGGCAGCGCCGGCGTCCAAGGCAGCTTTCTCGGAGATTTCAGGTTGGGGATTGGCCAAGGCGAAGACAATGGGACCTTTCGCCATGGTTTGAATGAGTTCCGGAGTGAGGATGCCTGGGCCAGAAACCCCGATAAACACATCGGCATCCAAAAGTGCATCGGCAAGACTGCCTTTTCGTCCTGAAGGATTGGTTGCCTGGGCTAGTTCTTCCTGTGCCCACGATATGCCGTCCATGCCGGGGTGAAGGATTCCTTTTTTATCGCAAACGGTGAGGTGGGAAAAACCGTTGGATAGGAGAATACGGGAAATGGCGGTTCCGGCAGCCCCGGCTCCAATAAGTACGACTTTGGCTGTCTTAGGGGATCTTCCCGTTTTTTTAAGGGCATTTAAGAGACCGGCTAAAACCACCACTGCAGTTCCGTGTTGGTCATCGTGGAAAACCGGGATATCCATCTTGGCCTTTAGGGCTCTTTCGATTTCGAAGCAACGAGGTGCGGAGATGTCTTCCAGGTTGATTCCCCCGAATGAGGGACCCAAGGCCTCCACCGCGGCTATAATTTTTTCAGGATCCTGGGTGTTCAAAACCAGGGGTACCGAATCCACACCCGCAAAGGCTTTGAACAAAAGGGATTTCCCTTCCATCACGGGCAGTCCGGCCTCCGGGCCAATGTTTCCCAGTCCCAGAACTGCACTGCCGTCAGAAATGACAGCCACCAGATTTCCTTTTCCCGTGTAAATATGAACCAAGTCCTTGTTTTCGGCGATGGCCAAGCAAGGGGCTGCGACACCGGGAGTATAGAGCAGGCTTAGATCACCGGGGGAGCGCAGGGGTTGTTTTGGAATGATGGAAAGTTTTCCCCGAAGGGCACGGTGGAGTTCGAGAGCTTCTTCTGACATGGGCACAAGTATACCTATCCCCGGTTTTTATGGCAATTGGTGTAACAGGAGTTAAAAGTGTGGGTAATCTTATTCGGAAATGGTCGTGAGATTTCTACCGTGTTCTTTGGACCGGTAGAGGGCTTTGTCAGCTCTTTCTATCAGATGTCGTTCCGTGAGATCCCGCCGGACGTCGAAGTGGGCAATTCCCAGGGAAACGGTAACCCGTAAGTCAAATTCGTGGAACTTGGATTTTGACTTTTCGATGGCTTTTCTCACCCTCTCGGCCACCAGTCTCGCCATGGCGATGTCCGCATCGGGAAGGAGGACAATAAATTCTTCCCCCCCATACCGGGCGGCCACATCGATCTGGCGAAGATTGTCCTGTAGGGTTTTTGACACCTTTTTTAGCACTTCATCCCCAGCCAAATGACCATGTGTATCGTTGAGCATTTTAAAATGATCGATGTCTATCATTATTACAGAAACATCCCCACCGCTTTCTCTCACCAAAGCCATTTTTTCATGGAGAAGATTGATGAAGAAATGCTTCATTTTCAACTTTGTCATCATGTCCGTGGTGGTCATTTCAAACAAAAAGGCATTGTGAATAGCAATAGATGCAAAGTTGGCAATATTGAGGAGGTAGTCCTTGTCTTTGTCGGTAAAATCAGTTTCATCGATTTTCTTTCCCAGGACGAGAAGGCCGTTTACCTGGCCCTTCGCTCTTAAGGGGACGATGATGGAAGGATTTAAATGTTTCAGGGATTCCAATTCTTCGGAATCTTCCAAGGAATCAATCATTTCCTCTAAGGTAAAGCACCGGTAATTACGAGTTAAAAAATCAATCAGGCCGCTTTTTTCGGCGATGGAATATTCTTTCGCATGATCCAGTTCAAACCCTAAATAAGCCCGATGCAGGGTGAAGTCCGTGGAGTCGATACTTTTTTTGGAGAAAAATCCCGCTTTCATCACCGTAAGGGATCCGAGGCAGGTGTAGAGTATGGAGTCGTTAAGGATATTATAATCCAAGGTGGAGTTGAGGCTTTTTGAGATTTCCAGGAGATTTCGCAGATCAAAGATCTCTTTTTCCAGATCTTGTCTTGGAACGGAACTGGGAATTACTGAATCCACCATTTTTGCTTAAAAAGCCTCCAGGCTATAGATTAACCTCATTTCTCCAAGAAATCAAATACCTTTTGCGGACCTCATGTAATTCACTCCATTTTCGAAGATCTTCAAACCCAGGGGGCCCTGGGAGCCAGAACGCCATTGGGGGTGGTTCTCTGGATAGACTGAAGCTTCGGGATGGGGCATGAGTCCAAATATACGACCTGTGGGATCCGTCAATCCTGCCAAATCCTCTTCAGAACCGTTGGGGCTGCCACCCTCGTACCGCAGGGCGATGAGGTTTTTATCTTTTATGCTCTGGAGAATGGATTGGTCGCGGGTAATGAACCGACCCTCGCCGTGGCGGATAGGGAGGTCCGCCAGGCCGATCCCCTTGGTCCATACACAGGGGGATGAATCTTCGAACCGCAAAGTGACCCACTTATCCATAAAACAGCCGCCCTCGTTGTTCACTAAGGTGGTTTCTGGGGTCCAATCTCCTTGAAGGTTTGGGAGAATGCCCATTTTTACCAACATTTGAAAACCGTTGCAGATCCCAATGATAAGTTTACCCTGGGCAACGAATTCCATTAAGGCTGGTTTGAGATTTTTTTTCATAAGCTGGGAAATGACCCGTCCCGATCCCAGGTGATCTCCGTAGGAAAATCCCCCTGGAAAGGCGAGGATATCTTGGGTTTTAAGAAAATCTGGATTTTCCAGAAGACTGGTGATGTGGACCGGGGTGGCATCCGATCCCGCCATTTGAAAGGCTTGAACCAATTCCTTGTCAGAGTTGATGCCGAATCCGGTGACGACAGCGGTTTTAACCATTGATGGCCTTCCTGTTCAGGGTATTCCAGGAGTGAAGGAGTTGTTCCTGGGTTAGATTGATCGTAGTAGTGGAAGTGGTTATCTTTAGACTTCCCGTGGAAACGGTACCCAAGAGAACCAAGGGTAGTCCTTTAAAGGCTTTTTCAAACTGGGAAACCAGTTCTTTAGTTACAGAAACCACGAACCGGGAGGGGGATTCGCTGAAAAGCATGACCTCATCGGTGATTCCGGCGGCTTTAACCCCATGAGCAAGATCTATATCCCCACCCAATCGTCCTCCTAAGGCTGATTCGGCCAAGGCAATGGCGAGGCCACCGTTGGCGAGATCGTGCACACTTTGGAGAATTCCTGATTCGATGGCCGAAGCCAGGGCTTTGTACAGGGGGAGGGATTCGGAAGTCTTTACTTCTGGTACCCCCTCCAGGTGGGTTTTTAGCATTTTTTCCAAACTGGACCCGCCCAAGGCATTTCTGGTGGTTCCCAGGAGGTAAATTTTATCCCCAGGCTGACGAAACTCCGTGGTCATGGCTTTTTTAATGGATTTAATGGCGCCCATGAGGGAAATGAGCAGGGTTGGACGTATGGAAACTTTTTTCCCGTTCATCACTGCGTCATTTTTCATGGAATCTTTTCCTGAAATCAGAGGGAGTCCATAATCCAGGGCCGCATCCCGAAGGCCCTTACATGTTCTCACCAATTGAGCCATTTTATACGGACCATCAGGAGTTTTCTCTGAAAGTACAGGGTCAGGCCAACAGAAATTGTCCAGGATGCTGGCTTCCTCCGGATTCCCCCCGAGGGCTATGTGAGCCCTGTAGGCTTCATCCACAGCGCATTGGGCCATATTATAAGTATCGATATCACCGAACCGGGGACAGATCCCGTGGGTCACTGTCAGACCTTTTTCCGTACTGGGTTTCAGCCGAAGAACCGCCCCTTCGGAAGGCCCGTCGCACTTAATCCCAGTGAAGGGCTTGATGACTGAACGGCCCTGGACTTCGTGGTCGTACTGCCGGACCAAGTTTTCCTTACTGGCGATCGTTGGATCGGCTAAAAGGGTGAGGATGGTTTGTTCTAAGTTCAGATCCTGGGGAATGGGGTGGTTTTGACGCACCGGTGGAATCCATTGGGCCGGGATCTTGAGTTTGGGAGCTCCCCCGTGGAGGAAGGCCAAAGTCACCTGACCCACGGTTTTCCCCCCAAAGGTCGCCGTGATTTTCTGATCTCGGGTGAATTCCCCCACCACGGTGGCCTCGACGGCCCGTTTTTTAGCCAGGGCGTGGAAAGCGTCCCACTGGGAAGGCTCCAGGGAAAGGCTCATACGCTCTTGGCTTTCGCTGACCAGGATTTCCCAGGGGGCCAGGCCGGGGTATTTTAGGGGGCATTTATCCAAATCGATCCGGATTCCCCCGGAAGATTCGGCCATTTCCCCTAAGGAGGAAGACAATCCACCCGCTCCGTTGTCGGTGATGCCTTTATACAGGCCTAAGTCCCGGGCTTCGATGAGGAAATCGGTCATTTTTCGCTGGATTATGGGGTCGCCGATTTGAACTGCGGAGGTGGGACTGGTTTCATCCAAGGCTAGGGAGCTGAAAGTGGCTCCATGGATGCCGTCTTTACCAATTCTTCCTCCCACCATGACCGCTAGATCCCCGGCGTCGATGTGTTTCACCCAAGAATCTTCACCCCGGACTTTCGCAGGCATTATCCCGCCGGTTCCACAAAAAACCAAGGGTTTTCCCATATAACTTTCATCAAAAAGGAAACCGCCGGCGGAGGTAGGAATACCGGAGTGGTTCCCTCCGTCGATGATTCCCTGGTGAACCCCTTTCATCACTGTCCGGGGATGAAGCAGGCCTTTAGGCAAGTCCTCTGCTGGGGTGTCTGGATCGCCGAAACAGAGATAATTGGTATTGAAAATGGGTTGAGACCCCTTTCCTGTCCCCAAAATATCCCGGTTCACCCCCACGATTCCGGTGATGGCGCCGCCGTAGGGATCCAAAGCCGAGGGTGAGTTATGGGTTTCCACTTTGAAACAGACCAGGGTTTCTTCATCAAAAGCCACAACCCCGGCATTATCGGAAAAAACGGACCGGAGGAAGGGGCGGGTTGGGGTTAAATCTTTTGTAGTTTGTTTAATGTAGCTGGAATAGAGTGAGGAAATCTTTTCACTTTTTCCAGTCACGGTGTCTTCGTATTCCACATCGGCTGCAAAAATTTTATGCTTGCAGTGCTCGCTCCAGGTCTGGGCTAACATTTCCAGTTCCACGTCTGTGGGTTCGGCGGGAAGTCCTGCCCCCTTACGGTTTGCCGTGGTCTCTGAAAGGTTATAGTAGGTTTGGATCGCCTTCATTTCTTCTTCGGTGAGGGCGAGAAGTCTGTCTTTAGACAATTGGTTCAATTCTGCAGCGGAAAGTTTCCTGATAGGAACTTCTTGAACCCCAGGGCTTTGGTATTCTTTCAGAAGAGGATACAACTCCGGAAGTCTTTGTCCCAGGTCGTAGGCCTCTTTTTCCAAGAGTATGCACTGTTGGATGAGGGGATTGTGAAGGTATTTTATAAGTCTTTCTTTTTGACTTTCATCCAAAGTTTCGGAAGTTTTAACGAGATAGAGGGAGCCGGTTTGAACCTGGATTTCTGATCCCAGTTCCCGTTCCAAGGTGTTTTCCAAGGCTTCCCTTGCGGTGATGGCCATGGGATTGGTGACACCGGATTTGTAAGCCACTTCCAAGGCGACTGTCCAACCACCTAGAGTTTTTTCCAAGGTATCCCCCCGGTCAAAACTGGCTTTTTGAGCCACTGGATCGGCAAAGACTTCCGATGCCAAAGCGGGGGTCAGTCCAGGTATATTCGACAACAGGTAGACATCGGCCACCCGGGCTTCAAGAAATTGAGAACCTAGGGCTGATTGCAGGTCCTTTAGGAATCTGTGGGAACGGCCATCAAGGGCTGCATCCCGGAAAAATACTTCTACTCTCATGGGTGAGGGCAGATTATCATTTTGGGTCTGGAGGGACAAGGGGCGGGTGAGGGAATAAGAAATCAAGAACCCCCTGAGGGCACCTTATTCTCATTCCCCCCGATTATTATGTTTTATTCGGCGATTCTCAGGAGTTTTAGAGCGAAAAGTCTACCGTTTACTTCTACTTGGCCTTTGTATAAAAAGTCTAAAGAAGTTACTCTTCCGATATACCAAGGATATTTTCGATAGGAGTCTCCATCTACAGAATCATCCCCTTCTGTGTAGGACATAAAAAGTACTTCCTTACCAATTTTTAGTTCTTCTTGGGTAGCTTTGTGGGAATTTGTTAGGAAATTGGCCCAAGCTGTGGATCCATCATGGATAAAAACCACCTCGGCTTGATTTTTTGTGGCAGTTGAGGGAGGGGTTAGCACTTTCGCGGTGTAATATGTAGCGCCTTTCTTTTCCCCGTCCAGGGTAACAAGGATTTCGCCGTTTTTAAAATCCACCACCGTAGATTCTCCGAAAGTGGTCGAAGATTCGGAAGAATCATCCCCAGAATAACTGGACTCCGATGACCCACCGGTTATCGCCCCAGAAATCGCCCTGTTCACCAAGCGATTTGCCATGGTCTCACAGGATGTGAATGTTAAACCGATTGCAAGCAATACATATATAAAATGAATTTTTTTCATAAATCCTCCGGCTCCATTGTAAACCCAAGTTTCATGGTTTTCCAATACACCGCTGTAGATTTAATCTAAAAATTTAATTTACACCGTCGTCGCAGGCTCCGTCTTCATCCAATAGGCGGGAATTTTCCGCATCCGAAGGTTTATCACAGGGCTCCAAGGGATTGTTTGCGGGGAGAATTCCTTTTTCAGACGTGTAAATTATTTCCTCAGAATCATGGGGATCAATCATAAAGTTTCTCCTAAATAAAATGGTTCTAACAGTATAATAATTCTATTTTATCAGGAATTCAAGGATTCTTAGATTGAATGCAAAAGGGGTGGGGAGGTTATTGCCAGGTGATCTGTTTTACCTCGGTAAACGATCTGAGGCTGGGCATTTTGGAAGTCCACCAAACTGACACTGGTCTGTATTTTGAACTTTTGGGTGAAGATCTCGGCCCATGGCCGATTTTCCAAAATATTTAAGATCATGGAGGATGTTACCCCATGGGTCACCACGAGGATGTTTTGCCCCCGACGTCCTTCCATGATGGTCTCTAAGGCCTGTCGACACCGAGTTTCTAGATCCTGGAAACTTTCCATTCCCTCTAGGGGAATCAAGCTGGCTGGATTTTCCCAGTAATCCCTTACTTCCTGGGGCCAAAGTACCTGAATCTCCGCTTTTAATTTCCCTTCCCAGGGTCCCAGAGCGGTTTCCCTGAGGGTATCCATCGGCTGAATTTCCCAGTTTCTACCTTCCCCAAGAATATTTGCCGTGGTGAGCGCCCGTCCGGCGGAGCTGGAAAAGACAGCCTGGAAATGAATATCTTGGAACCAGTGGGCCAATCTCCGGGTTTGCTCAACCCCAAATTCCGTGAGGGAGGAATCCAGTCGCCCCTGCATCCGACCTTGGGCGTTCCACTGGGTCTGCCCATGGCGAACAATATAAAGAAACCCCATTTCAGCCCCCGAAGAGGGAATCGAAGGCGCTTCGACCCAAAGTCATTTTCTGATACTCCATATCCCACCTCAGGGCTTCCGGTTCCCTTGTCCAAGATAAGCCCTTCAATTGTCCCCATTCCTTGAGGTCTTTTTTACCTGCCTGAGCGGCTTGTGCATCGGGATAAATAAGGAAGAAAGCCCCGCCGCCGCCCGCTCCGCTGAGTTTTCCGCCGAGAGATCCCACTTTCCTTCCTTGGGTTAAGATGGATTCTAATAAGGGGTTGGTGAGATTGAGAGCCTCTAAGAGTTCTTGAGCCTGATTGGCCCATAGTCCCCAGGTGACCCCGGAAGCCGTACCTTTTTTAAGTGAATTTATAGCATTCTCCGCTAGAGTGCCCAATTCTTTCATGATTTCCAGAACCTTCGGTTCCTGGTCGAGTACCCGTTTTGAAATCCCTTGCACCAAATCTTTTGTGGACTGTTCCCGGGGAATGGCTCCTACTACCAGATGGAGATTGAAACCCGGGAGGGTTTCCGGGGTGGGAAGACCTTTTTCCCGGGGTGTAAAGGCGGTGATCCCTTCCCGTAATGCTAAAGCCGTATCAATTCCGGAGGGCTTCCCATGGAAATTTTTCTCCGCTTCGTGGGCTAATTTCCAATTTTCTTGAAATGTTCCAGGGTTTAAGGCTTGGACCAGGGCGGCACACAGGGCTCCTGAGCTGCCAAAGCCTGAACCTATGGGGACATCGGACTTGAGTCTGAGGATACCCCGGTTAAGCCTGTGCCCTAAGGAGTCCTCCAAGGATTTTAAGACGTCTAATAAGGGTTGCCGGTAGGAGGAGGGAAGGGAGGGGAATTCCCAAACTCCTTCTTCGCTGGTCTCATGTTCCACGGAAATTTTCCAAGGAAGGGAAGTTCCCAGGGCGGGATAACCATGGACTGCTGCGTGTTCACCGAAAAAAATTAATTTCCCCAGTCCTTTACCTATTCCCATTTTATGCCTTCCTTTGAGCTCTTCAGTAAGTCCCCCCGGTGAGGTGGTGTGTCCCTATTCCAGGTGAGTACGAGTTCGTTACCCGCTCCCAAGCACTTCCAGTTTCCTGGTATCAGACCCAGAGCTACCTTTGTTTCCTGAGGTAAATCAGCGGAAACTCCGATGGAATTACCCAGACCCATGGAAAGTTTCTGGATTTCATCCCAGAACCGGGGTAGGTCGGACTCCCGAGTCAGAGTTTGAATCAGTTGGTTATTTTTTTCTTGGAAGATCCGGGCCGCTTCGGGGGCGGTTATTTTCCATTGATCATAGGATGCAAGGGCTGAGACCGTGCGCACAGCCTGGGGACCAGAACACAAATAGGCCTTTTGTAAGGGTGGGAGGGAAATGGGGGTCCATTGAGGAATCTCACCTCCGGTAAAAATTCCTGTTTGGCCAAAAAGGCTGGCGGCCACATCGTACCCCGAACCTTTACCTCCCTGGAAAAATCTATGGGCTTTAACTGCGGGAAGGAAGGCCTTATGGGCTAATTCTTGCCTAGGCGTATTTTGTAGGACCAGGAGGGCTGCGGTCACCACGGCTGCGGTGGCTGCGGAGGAGCCAAAACCTTTTTTTCGGCCCAGGAGGTCAAAAAATGCCGTGGAATCCACCTTTAGGTGCCAGGGCTGACCGACCGGCGGACCAGATTGTCCATAGAATTGGTTCCAAACGGCGCTCAGGAGGTTGGACCTGGTTTCACCGGGGGAGTAACTTTCATTACCCCCCGGCCAAAAGCCTTCCAATAGCCAATGTTCTGATATATTGGCTGTTAAGGTAATTCTGGGCTCCACTCCTAGGGTGATTCCCAGACCCCCTTCTTCCGTCACTGCGTATTCCCCGGCCAAAAGCAGATTTCCTGGCACGGAGAGGGTAAAAGAATTCAAGAAATTCTCCGTATCCTCAACCCGGGACCGGGTTTTGACACTCGGAAGGGGAGTTGAGGAAAGAGAGTTTTCAAAGCTTTTTCTAAGACAGGTAATTCTTTAGTGGTACAGAAAAATTTGACCTGGGGGCCCGCATCCATGGTTTCCCATATTTCCAAGCCCTCCCGCCTTAAATCTTCAGCCATGCGGATAAGGCCAAGCGATTCAGGGAGCCAATAAATCAAAGGATCATCCGCAGCAAACATGGAGGAGAACATCCTGAGGTAACTTAATCGGGCAAAATGTCCCAACAGGGTTAAATCCTTCCCCCGGAGAGCTTCCAAAGCCTGGGGAAAAATTTGAGCCGCATCCTTCACCCATTGGGAGTAATAAGGACTGGTCAGCCGGGTGTGCTCCATGGCGTCGCGGCTGGAGTGATCCTTGGCCTGTTCTGTCACGGTGACCAAAACAATTCTAAAATCCGGCCAGAAGTTCTCATCCGCCACCTGGTAAGCGCAGGGGAAGGCGGCGGGCAAAACCGTAAATCCTCCCCAGATGGACCGGGCGGCGCTCCCGGAACCAACCCGGGCAAGGCTTGAAAGTTCTTCCTCTTTAAGCTCCACACCGGTGAGGGCGCTGCAGGCTCCTGCTAAAGCGGCAAAACCAGAAGAGGAGGAAGCCAAACCGGCCGCTGTGGGAAAATTATTTTCTGAGGTGATCTTGAAATGGAGTTTGGAACCGGTAACCTGGCGTAATTGGTTAAAAAATTGGGAAAATCTTTGGGGGTTCTGAATCTTTCCATCTAAGGTAACAAAATCTTCGGAATTTTCCTCAGCCCAAGTGGTGGTGGTCATTCCTTCTAAGGTGACAGCTAAGCTGGGGGTTGCAGGGAGGTTGATCCCCCCACCTTGGAATTTGCCCCAGTACTTTATTAAGGCAAGGCTAGGACTGGCTATGGCTTCAATCTTTTTTTCCATGGGTTCTCCCTATGGTGGATTTTATCCAACCCTGGGGGGAAGCACAAGAAGGTCTTAGGAACCAGAAAGGTCTTTTAAGGCCTCTTCAGCTCCCTGATGGTTGAAAACGCCTTTTTCTGCGATTCGGGCTGCGGTGGTGTCCACTTGGATACCTCGGGCACCTGCCTGGAATGCCAGCCGACGGGCGTGGAGAGCCATGTGTCCTTTTTGAATTCCTTCCCCCACCAAAGCATACAAGGCGGCAAAATTCTGAGCCAGTCCCAA
>CAZUXL010000061.1:0-4164 GCA_964624355.1 uncultured Spirochaetales bacterium | reverse complement strand
TGGGGTTCCAGGGCATTTTCCAGGGGAATGCGGAATTCTTTCAGAAATTCCGTAGGAGTCAATTGAGAATTTTCTATAAAAATTTCAGCTTTCATAAGAGCCGGCTCTGCTTCCGCAGCCAGTCCGCCAGCTTTTGAGAGAATTTTCCCTGCGTAGGATGCAGCAGCTATCACGGAGGGTTCTTCTGTGGCTAAGGGGAGATTCCAGGTCTTTCCGTTTACAGGAAATTCTGGAACCACTCCCAGGGGGAGGGCAAAATAACCAATGGAATTTTCCACCATGGCATCGGCTAAACTAGGCTCTAACCCCTCGATGCCCTGAGGTCCATCGGGGAGACCTAGAGGGCCATAAAAGGCATTTTGGCGATTTTCCGCCGTCATTTTTCTAAAATGCGAGGGCAGTTGTAGAGGCTCATTTATCATAATTTCCTCTACTCTGCCCCATATCCCTCTTGAGCGTCAATAAAGGAAGAGGTGAAAACCTTTCGTATTTTTTTAAAACTATCCAAATTCTCTGATCCGGTCAGGATCATCACTCCCTTTAGTACCGTTAGAATATTTTCAAAATAGGCCACTACGCCGTCTGCTCCCTGGGATTTCACCGCTTGAACCACCGGAAGGGCCGTACCGGCCAGATGAGCGCCTAAGGAAATGCTTTTTGCAAAATCCATTCCGGTTCGCAGCCCTCCGGAGGCCAGAACTCGGGGAAGATATTTGGGCTCAATGAGGGTGAGTAGGAGGGCTGTAGGCCAGCCCCAGCCGGTAAATTCATCCACAGCTTTCCATTGATTGGGGGGGAGTCGATGCCCCTCCACTTTTATCCAGTTGGTCCCTCCGCTCCCGGCTAAATCCACATAGGCCGCCCCGGAGTCCAGGAAAAACTTCACCTCGTCCGGGGCCAGGCCGAACCCTGTTTCTTTGACGATAACCGGAAGCGGGCTTTTATCGATAAATCGTTGAATAGCCTCCTTGATACCCCGGAAATCCCGGTCCCCATCCGGTTGGAATATCTCTTGTCCGGGATTCAAATGGATCACTTGGGCGTCCACTTCCAAGCGGTTGTTCATTTCAAAAATTTCCCCGTGGGACATCTCTCTAATTTGTACACCCCCCAAATTGGAGAGCACAGGCACGTCCGGGGCCAACTTTTTAAGTTCAAAATGAGGGAGGACTTCGGGTTTTCTAAATACAATTCGCCCGGAACCCAGACCCACGGGGATTTTTAACTTTTGTGCGGCTACGGCCAGATCTTTGTTTACCTGAAACCCCAGGTCTGACCCCCCGGTCATACAGGAGATGAAAAAAGGTGCATTGAGGTGGTATCCTAAAAAATCCCGGGAAGTGTCTATGGTCTGGGCGTGGATCTCCGGTACGGATTTGTGGAGAAAACGGATCTCTTCAAAGAGGGTTGTCCCCCCTTCAACGTCAAATTTTTCCGAATCCAGGCATATTTCCAGGTGGGCAGCCTTTCGGCTTCCCATGTCAGAGGTTGTACTCACGATATCCATCCTCCCTGAGGGACGCTAAATGAATTCTTCCAGGGGGAGGCGGCGCAAGGGTAAATTTTGTTAAATATTCTTCCCGAGATTGTGTATCCCCTATCCATCCCAAATATTCTTCATAAGTCGAATTCGTTTTTTCATTAATAAGGCTGTCCACCTTCCACCGGCTGACCACTTCGTCGGCTTGGGGCTGAAGGTTTCCTGTGAGCACTACCATGGTATTTCCAGATCCGTAGGACGCCATCAGTACCTTTTTCCCCACAAGGGAACCATGTTTTTGGCTCAATGAAAGGGAATAAGCCAAGGAAAGATAAAGGCTTCCTGTGTAGATATTTCCAATTAAGGAAGCGGGATGAAGGGAGGGGAAAAAATTCTTTTTTTCCAGGTAGGCCCGGGCTTCTGGCTCCTCTAGACCCAGGTGGGTTTTTAACAGGAGTAACATCGCTCCCACGGGCATCAAGGAGTAGGGCACATGGAGGGTCCAGAGGTCGATGGATTCGATTTCTTCCTGGGGTGTGGTTCCGGCTCTCTCGCAATGATCCTCAAAGGCGGCCAAAAAGCTTTCGTGGTAACACTGGAGGGAGTATCCCCCCTTCACTTTAGCGATGGTGCTTCCCAACGGCCGAAAAAAATCATCCACGTCTTCGGAATGAAACCCTGCGGTTTTAAGATCTATGGTTAAAAGTTTTGGATTTTTTTCGATAAGAAGACCTACGGCTCCGGCGCCCTGGGTTACCTCAGCGGTAGAAGGGGCTTGATACCGGGCGATATCACTGGTAAGAACGATTCCCGATTCCCCGGGAAGGCTGGCTACCTCCAGAAGACCGGCCACACCCAGCATTCCCAGGGTTCCCCCTGCGCAGGCGTGTTGGACTTGGAAACTGGTGAGTTTTGAACTTAGTTGGTATCCCGCTTTTTTTAGGATTCCCAGGACATAATTGCTCCCAGGCTTGGACATATCCACGGAGGTTTCAGTACCCAGGGTTAAAAACCTTATTTTTTCCAGAGCTAGGGTTTTTTGCTGTTCCAATAACGCCCGGCAGGCTTCTGCGGCAAGGGTAATGGAATCCTCCCAGAACCGGGGAAACCTCATGGATTTCTGCCCCGTGGAGGCCAATGCTCTGGGCATACGGTTCACCCAATGGGGATCTTCTTTGATTCTTTGGTGAGCAATTTCCTCTAAATTCATACAAAGTTGGGGAAAATACAGGGAAATATCACTGATACCGACAGACATGGTTACCCTCGCGCAGCTTTTTAACATCTCAAAATAATGAAAAATCTTAGATGACTATAATATCAACAAAACCGAATTACGCCAAATCCCTTCCCACACTTGCACCGGAGTTCTCATTTTTTTATTATAGGGCTATGAAAACAGCTGTACTTCTCTCCGGCGGGGTGGATTCCTCCGTGGCACTCCGGCTTCTCCAGGAAGAGGGGGGGCAGGAAATCACCGCCTATTATCTAAAAATTTGGTTGGAAGATGAACTTTCATACCTGGGATCTTGTCCCTGGGAAGAGGATTTGGCCTACGCCCAAGGAGTTTGCGACCAGGCTGGGGTGACTTTGAAGGTTTTAAATCTTCAAACCGAATACTTTGAAAGAGTGGTTAGTTACACCCTGGAGGAGTTGAAAGCCGGAAGAACGCCCAGTCCCGATATCTTCTGCAATCAAAGGGTGAAATTCGGCGCTTTTTGGGAAAAAGTCCATGAACACTACGACCGGGTGGCCACAGGGCACTACGCCCAGGTCGGATTGGTGGACGGCAGGGCTGCCCTCCTCAGGGCTCCCGATCCGGTGAAGGACCAGACCTACTTTTTATCCCATCTCTCCCAGCAGCAGGTTTCAAAAATTGTTTTTCCCCTGGGGCATCTGATGAAAAAAGAGGTGAGGGAAAAAGCTAAAGCTTGGGATTTACCAAACAAAGACCGCCCCGACTCTCAGGGGATCTGTTTTTTGGGAAAAATAAAATATAACGATTTCGTAAAACACTACCTGGGGGATAAACCCGGTCCCATCATGGAAAAGGAAACCGGGAGGGTGCTGGGAACTCACAAAGGTTTCTGGTTTCACACCATCGGGCAGCGTTCGGGTTTAGGTCTCTCAGGTGGCCCCTGGTTTGTGGTGAAAAAAGATTGTGATTGCAACATAGTTTACGTGAGTCACCAGGAGAATCAGGAGTCCGTGAACCGAAGAGATTTCCGGGCGGTGAATCTGACCTGGATCCGCCGAGCCGTGGAGGATGGGGAATCAGGACTGGTTTGTAAACTCCGGCATGGCCCCGATCTCATTCCCTGTTCGGCGGAATATACCCCTGAGGGATCTTTAAATGTGATCTTGGACCGCCCAGATAAAGGTATTGCCCCCGGCCAGTTTGTGGTGTTCTATCAGGGGGAAGAATGTCTGGGATCCGGGCGAATTGAGGTTTAGTCCAAACATTCACAATAATTTTTCCGGTTAAGGTCCGCTATTAGCATTCTGAATTCAAATGAAAGAGCTCACGCTAAAGCGCTAAGAGGCAAAGTGGGAATTGGAAAATATATTCCTTATTCGATAAATAAAAAGATTTACAGGCGGAATAGGTTGGTGTATTCTGACTTCAGTAATTACATCCTGCTTTGATTGCTAACCCAAAATAAAAGAGCCCTCCGGTGGGCTAT
>CAZUXL010000060.1:19083-21033 GCA_964624355.1 uncultured Spirochaetales bacterium | reverse complement strand
TGTAACGTTCATTTCTATTTTTTCCTAAAGTGTTATTAAGGTGTTTTAAGGTAGTATAGAGTTGCCATCCCCCGTCCACTGGATATGAGGATTCTGGTCATCGGAAATCCAGCTGCCCGCCCACCAGGTTTCAGGAAAGGCGGGATCGCCGTTGTCCACAAAGAATTTATAAGTTTGTTTACTGGAAGCGGCCAAGCGGAGGAAATAGATCCCTTGGGCATCAGGCCCCTCCATGGGAACCATACTTAACCATAATTCGGGCAATCCAGTCAGGTCACCCCGGACGTAGACCTTACCATCGGAGGCTGGGATAAGACCGTCATCCGAGGGACGGTAGCGGAAGGTAAAAGTTCCATCGCCATTATCGGTAAAGGATTGGTAGTCCCTCTGAAGAACTTCTGGAACCAGTAAAGGTGAGGCCTTTCCGATCTCTACCCCCAGGGAGTCTAGGGCTACGGCAAGAACCTTCAGGCGGGAAATCCGAGGAGGATCCAGGTATCGAGGGGTCTTTGTTTTAGTAAATATTGCGGTAAAAGGGGCTTCCCGATCAATAATAGGTTCTCCTATGACAACACCCTTTTCGGTGGTGAGGGTAAATCGGACCTGGGCAGGGTTTCCAGCGGTTATATTCGCCGCAATACTAAAGGTACGGGTTTCATCTTTTTTCCCTGTAAAACTTAAGACGGTCTGTCCATAAGCAGTGGAGAATCCTTCCCCTGTGCTGGTGTTCATGGAAACCTTAACTTGGACCTGGGGTGGTGGGTTGAGTTCAGATTGTAAGGATTTTAACCGGGTGTGGAAATACTCTTCGTTTCCTGGATTTTCTGGGAGAACCCCGGTTTGACCCAAGCCCCGAACCGATACTCCCTTGCTGGAGGTTTTAACCTGGTTATACAAACTTAGGAACGATTGATAGGAAAAAATCTTTGGATCCCGACTTAGACGTTTAACCTCGGCGATATATCCCGCACGGAATTCGGGAATTGCCAGGATTTTATCCACCAGGGGACGTTCCCTGAGGGACCCGAAGGGGGTGTCCTGGAAATCAGGCGAGGTCGGTACACCGAAAAGGCCTATGTTGGAAGTATCATAGGGCTGAAAGCCCTCCCCTAGGGCATTATCGTAATCGTAAGGAATGAAAGATCCGGGACCTTCAACCCGGGGAAAGTAGAGGTAGTAATTATTTCCCATGGCCCGGTAGTCGTCGGGCATCCCCAGAAGCCAGTTGACTGCCATCCATGTGAGGAACCGAGGAACATCGAAATGAGTGTCCATCCAGGACTTGAAGGCAGGTCCCTGGAGGGTATTCAATGGGGTGATGAAGGCTTTTAGATCGGTGAAATCAGGTTTTTCTTCATTTGTGGTCAGATCGTAACTCGGTCGGTAGTTGGTTTCCCAGTGTTCCACACCCCAGAGCGGACTGGGATCAAACCAGGGAGTTTCCAAATCGTCTTTCTTTTCCCACCGGGCATCGGCGGTCAAGGCCGCCGGTCCGCCTTGTTGCCAAAGGGCCTTGTACAGATTGCCATCGTTCTCGTTTTTACCCCATCGTCGGGTTAGAAAACTCTTATCCACCGGTTCTATAAGTGTGTACAAGCCCAGATCCAGGGGTGTTATTTTTCCGTCGGTCTCAAGAATCTTGAGTTCTAACAGAGCAAATCCTGTTCGCGGTGCAGGGACTCCCACTTGGTTCATCATTTGGTAACAGTAGGCTTCACGAACGTAGCCCGAGGGATCTTCGGGATTGGCATTAAGTTTTAAATTAAGACCTCGGAGATTAAAAAGCCGCCGGTCCCGACGTTTCTCAAAATCCTTGGAACCAGCTTCTAAATCAAAAGTCTCATTGAATTTCAGGGCAAAATGGGAGGAATGGAAGGTTCCCAGGGGATTTTCTGGCCTTACCCTGGTGGTGTTCCCCCGAGTTCTCAATCCCACCTCTCCCAAACTCAC
>CAZUXL010000060.1:8222-19073 GCA_964624355.1 uncultured Spirochaetales bacterium | reverse complement strand
CACCCGAGTAAGTCAAGGTTGAGGAGTAATAAGCCCCCGTTCGCAAGGAATTGAAATCCTTTTGATACGTTTGCATATCTTCGTTAAGGCGATTCCACTCTGTACGATCAATTTGAAGGGAGAGTTTGTGTAATTGGGCTGGATTAAATAGATTATTATAATCTTCCAGGTTCGGATTTGGTGCAATAACACCCGATACCACAGTATTGGTTGGCGTCGAGATGCAGGCTGAAAATAGGCATCCTAGGATCATAATAATGAAAAAACGAATGATTGTGTATTTATCCATGGATAATACTATTACATGGTTTTTAACGGCATGCAAGTTTTTTTTTAATAATGTTGGATGCCTACAAACCTGGGGTTAGAATCCCATTAAAGAAAGCTCAGGAACTTTTGAATGAGCCGGGGAATGAATTGGGTTTCCAGGGCAGTGGTCATATCCTTCAAGGCTTTGTTTTTGACCGCTTGATCAGAAGATCCCCCAGTTTTCCCTTCCAACAGGAGGTCGAAGTAGGAATTATCCCCATCATTCAATGATAGTTCCAAAGTCCATTTGGCCGCGATTGTACCGTACCCCCCATCACCGGTTTCAATTGTGACCGCCACCGGCATGGTCAAAGTACCCTTATCACCGGTTAAAAATCCGGCTTTGCTCAGTTTATCACTCACTAAGGCTTTGATTCGGACACCGTCGTCACCGGAAACCTGTACTCTGATGGAGGAAACTTCCAGGATTTCCCGACCTAGGGAGTTGAGGCGCCCTTGAAATGATTCCTGGTGAACATCTACTCCCACAGGGGCTATGATGGTTAAATTCTTCAGCCAGACACTCAATTCTGCGCCTAAGGTTTGGGCGGCTTTAAAGCAGGCCCACCGGCGGACGAGGGGAAGCGATGGATTCACCACGGCTGCCGCATACAGCTCAAATTTCTCCCGGCCCCTGACAATTTCCTGATCCCAAAAGCTCATGGTCTTTAGGCGCTGGAGGTACACGGGTATCCGTACTTCCGCCCCAGTGACAAAGGCTTCCCCGTATTCCACTGCAAAAACCTTAGTTTCAGAAAAACTCTGAACCCGGGAGGTAATTTCCTGTTCCAAGTTGGTTTGGGGGATTCCGCCTAAAACTTCCTGGCGGTAGGACTGATAACCTTCGGTCATCCCCCGGATGGTGAGACCGAAATACCCGGAAAGTTGGCTTAAGGCGTTGGACCGGGCTATTTCCATGTCGGAACCGCTTCCAATAAACACCAAATAGTCCGCAGGTGGGTAGGCGGCATCCTTATCTTTTACCCAGGCGGGAACTGAGACGACCGGAGCAGAGGGAGCGGTTACACACCCCATAAAAGCCAGTCCGAAGAGTAAAAAAGTAATTTTTTTCATGGATTCTCCTAAAAAATCACACCACACCTGGGAAGCAATGTTCCCACCAATACGTCCATTCGTCAAGGATTTTTTAAAAGTGACAGCTTATAATGACATCTTCTAATGTCGGTGTCTTCTTAGGGACCCCAATAAAAAAGCCCCGGCATAACCGGGACTCAGAAAATAACACAATTCAAAAACAAGGGAGATGGTAATTATTCTTAGGCGCCCATGAACATTTTTACGTCATCTTCCACGGTTCCGATTCCGGCGATCCCGAAGTTCTGTACTAAAACATTCACCACATTGGGACTTAGGAAAGCGGGAAGGGTCGGTCCCAAGTGGATCTTTTTTACTCCCAGGTATAAAAGAGCCAAGAGAACGATCACCGCCTTCTGCTCGTACCAGGCTATATTGAAACTCAAGGGAAGGTCGTTGATGTCCGCCAGTCCGAAGGCATCCTTGAGTTTCAGGGCTGCTAAAGCCAAGGAATAGGAGTCGTTACATTGCCCCGCATCCAGGACTCTGGGAATCCCCCCGATATCTCCCAGATCCAGTTTATTGTACCGGTACTTGGCGCAGCCAGCGGTGAGGATCACGGTGTCCTTAGGGAGGGCTTGGGCAAATTCGGTGTAATAATTCCGGCTCTTCATCCGCCCATCACACCCGGCCATGACGAAGAATCGTTTGATGGCACCGGATTTAACTGCATCTACCACGGCACCGGCCACCTGGTCCACGGTGTTGTGGGCAAATCCCCCGGTGATGGATCCGGTTTCAATCTCCGTGGGAGGAGCGCATTTCTTGGCGTGGGTGATGAGTTGTGAAAAGTCCTTCTTGCCACCCTCCTGGCGGTCAGGGATGTGAACACACCCTGGGAATCCGGAACTTCCTGTGGTGTAGACCCGATCCTTGTAACTATCTTTTGGTGGGGTGATGCAATTGGTAGTGAAAAGAACAGGGCCATTGAAGGAAAGAAATTCCTTATCCTGGAGCCACCAAGCGTTGCCGTAGTTCCCCACCAGGTGCTTAAATTTCTTCAGGGCGGGATAATAATGGGCAGGGAGCATCTCAGAATGGGTGTAAACGTCCACACCAGTCCCGTCGGTCTGTTCTAAAAGTTCTTCCAGATCTTTCAAATCATGACCGGAAATCAGGATTCCAGGGTTCTTCTGAACACCGATATTCACCTTAGTGATCTCAGGATGACCGTAGGCTCCAGTATTAGCACCGTCCAAAATTGCCATGCCGTTTACACCGAACTTTCCGGTTTCCAGGGTCAGGGCTACAAGTTCATCCAGGGTCTTTGATTGGGTCAAGGCGCTGAGGGTTGTGAGGATGAAATCATAAAGAACAGGATCTTCTTTCCCCAGATTATTGGCGTGCTTTACATAGGCTGCCACACCCTTGAGACCGTAGGTAATCAGTTCTTTCAAGGATCTCAGATCCTCGTTGGCTTCCACAAGTACGGAAGCTTTTTTCTCCACGGCTTTAAAAGCCTCCGAGGACGTTCCGTGCCATAGAGCAGCTTCGGGGGGATTTACATTCTTTCCAGCTAGACCAGCCATGAGTTTTTCTCTCAAAGCTAGGGCCCCACGGATCCGGTCTTCCAGAGCCAGAGGGTCAAAGTTAGCATTGGTAATGGTGGTAAATAAGCCCTCGGCAGCAATTCTTCCGGCTTCCAAAGCGAGTTCAGGACTGGGATTTTGAGAATAAACCCAACCTAAACCTTTGAGGGCAAATACTAATACATCTTGAATTCCCGCAGTGGTTTCATCCTTACCACAAACACCCTTAATGGTACAACCGGTCCCTTTCGAAGCTTCCTGACACTGATAACAAAACATACTTATCTCCTTGAGCCTATACGGCAATTAGTCACTATAATACCTAAATAATTTGTAAAAAAACATCATTAGTTGGGGTCCTGCCGAGGGAGAGGGCCTGCCCAACCCGCCTCTCCTGAATCGAGGCTAATCGTTGGGCAGGCCCTCTCCCCCGGCACCCCACTGTTGTGGTTTTCTCGTCCTTAAGTCATTCTACACCTAGGATGCCGAAAGGCTCCCGTTTCTCCAAGCCTCTTTCCATCCCCCATCCCCCATCCCCCATCCCTTCCCCTACAACCAATTCTCCTCTTTCACATTCCCTTCCAGGTCGATGACGATTTCTTTAATAGGTACTTTTCTTTTGGATCCGGCTAAGGCTGATTGAGCCATACTGGTGAGACCAAAACAGCAGGGTACTTCCATACGTACTACAGTGAGAGTATTTATGAGGGAAGTTTCCACCAGGGCTCTGATCTTGGTTTGATATCGATCTTGTCCATCGTCCAGTTTTGGACAGGCTATGGCCAAAGCTTTTCCTTTCAAAAATCTATTATGAAAATCACCCACCGCGAAGGCGCTGCAATCGGCGGCCAAAACCACATCGGCTTTTTGAAAATAAGGAGCCCCTGGATTTACCAAATGCAGCTGAACAGGCCACTGGCGAAGTTCACTGGCCCCCGAGCCCAAATTATCTGTGGTTTGAGTGTTCTGGACTGCTGGTTTTGCCGAGCGATCCACCATGCGGCTTCCAGGACATCCCCCTGAATGACCCTGGGGCGTGGGAGCCAGACCGGCAAAGCCCGGGAGTTTAAGCGCTGGGGAATTGGTAATGGGGTGATGGGAATTCAAGGGTTCCAGAGATCCTCCTGAAGAAACAACTTCTTCCTCGTCAAAGGCCTCGGCTTCCCTCTGTTCCAACTTAATCGCATCCTGGGGACAATGACCGAGGCAATTTCCCATCCCATCGCAAAGACTATCTTTAACCAAACGAGCTTTTCCATCGATGATTTTAATAGCCCCTTCGTGACAATTGGGAATACACAATCCGCAGCCATCACACTTATCTTCATCTATGGTCACTATGGTTCTCAGCATTTTTAACTCCATTAAACGTATTAAGGTATTATAATACCTTTTTAAAGCATTATTAAATCCTTGTCAAGGAGGATTTAAATTATTCGGTCTGGCACCCCTTCCAAATAGGCGTCCAAAGTTTTATTCTCCAGATAATCTCGAATAAGATGAGTGGCCTGAGCGAAGATGCCCTGAAACATACAGGTTTTAAACCCGCAGTAACCCCGACTACAAGGACATGGTCCAGGACCGGCAGGTCCCTCAATCGCTTCAAAGACTTCCATCAAAGTCACATCTTGAGGAGGTTTTACCAGTAGATACCCCCCCGAGGGTCCTCGGGTTCCCCGAACCAGACCTGCTTTCGAAAGACGCTGAAAAACCTTTGCCAGGTGATTTTCACTGGATCCTGTCAAACCAGCCAACTCTGATACTGCCATCTGACCACCGTTACGGTTTGCTAAAAAAGCCATACTATGAAGTGCGAGACTGGCTGCTTCGGATATCTGAATCAAATTACTCACGGCTTTCCCCCAATTAGGTATTGTAATACCAAATAAACCTAAGGTCAATTACTTCCCAGTTCCTTAATAATTCATTACATTAAAATAAAGGATGGAATCTATGGCCAGAATTACCCTGAAGGGTACTGTAATCAATACCAGTGGAAAACTACCCCAGGTGGGGGATCAAGCTCCCGACTTCATTCTCACAAAACCGGATCTGAGCGATGTGACCCTCTCGGATTTTCCGGGTCTGAAAAAGGTGTTAAATATCGTCCCCTCATTGGATACTTCCGTTTGTGCCAAATCTGTGGAAAAATTCAACGAAGAAGTGAGCCGGAGAAAAGATACTGTGGTGCTGACTGTTTCCTGTGATCTTCCTTTCGCGGCAAAAAGATTCTGTGAAGCCCATAAAATTGACCAGGTCATTACCCTGAGTGAGCTTCGAAGCCGGGCCTTTGGAGAAAACTACGGGTGCCGGATTTCTTCCGGTCCTTTAACCGGCCTGTTGTCCCGTGCCTTGGTGGTCCTGGATGAAGCTAATAAAGTACTCTGGATTCAACAAGTTCCTGAGATCTCTCAAGAACCTGATTATGCGGGGGCTATGAAAGCCCTGGGTTAATTTCTCAGGGGTGTCACCCGTAAAAGCAGTTGTCATTCCCTGAAAAATACTACAAAATAGTTATTACTCATGAATAAGGTAATTCTGGCTTCCCGTGATTCTTCGCAGTTAAGCTTTTTGAGCTCTGCAAACCTCCTCGGATGCACTTATTCCACCGTGAAAACTTGGGATCAAGTGGCTGCAAAGTCCTTGGGTGCCAAGGTTTTGATTTTGGACTGGAGCCTAGTGCCTCTTCCAGAGGTCCTCCATGACCTGGAAAAATTACCCCTTAGAATCATTTTTCTCATCCAAAATACCGATTGGATCAGTGCCCACGAATTTCTTACCTCTGGGAAGAACACCTATGTGAGGGTTCCCTTTCATCCTCAGGAAGTGGTCCTGCATTTAACAAATATATTAAGTGAAATATCCTCCCTCAATGAACTGGATCTCCACAAAAAAGAACTGAATCTGGTGAACCACAGGCTGGAACAGATCATTGAATCTACCCGGGAGATAGCCCTGACCGAGAGGGTCGAGGACGTGGGCCCCCTCCTGATGAAACGCTTCGCCCACAATATGGCCGCCGAGGGGGGAAGTCTTTTTTTGGTGGATAAGGACGGACTTCGGCGGGTGTTTTCCTTGGATCCGGGACACACTCCCGATTTCATCCCCCTCCCCCTCCCCACCCAAAGTCCCCTCTGGGATGTCCTGAATAAAAAGTCTTCCATTCTGATTCCCGATATGGAATGCTCTGATCTTTTAGGCAGTGGTTGGTCTGGGTACAAAAACCGTTCCGGTCTTCTATTTCCTATTTTTGATGATTCCGGCCACACCGCAGGGATTATCACCCTCCATAATAAATTGGGAGAGAATTTCACCACTCAAGATAAGTATTTAGGGACTATTTTGGCCAGTTATAGCTCCGAGGTCATTCAAAGTCTCCACAATTTGAAAGCCCTGCAAAAATCTGAAGAACTCTACCGTCAGTTTTTTCACCAGGACATCACCGGGGACTTTTTGATCAATACCCAGGGAATAGTCACCCTGATCAATCCGGCTTTTTCCCACATGTTTGAACTGCCCGCCCCCTTTCAGGGATTTCCCTTTCAGCGATTGCTCCCCCCCGGGGAAACCTGGGAAATGTTCAGACAAAGAGTTCAGGCGAAAAGCCCGGTGATTCTCTATGATCAGACCATGTTAACCTGGGAAGGCCGGAATTTAACCATTATGGGGAACCTGATCGCACAAAACGATCAAAATGGAAACCTGGAAATAATCCATGGATTTTTCCTGGATATTACCAAACGAAAACGCCTGGAAAGTCTGCTTTCCCATAGTCAGAAAATGGAAGCCATCGGCCGTATGGCATCGGGAGTCGCCCACGATTTTAACAACCTGATCACCGCCGTGGTGGGATACGGGGAACTGCTCCTGGAAGGGCTTAAAAATACGGATTTGGAATCCGATGCCTTGGAGATTCTCAAGGCCGGTGAACGGGGTGCTGCCCTGACCCGGCAACTGCTCAGTCTAGGTCGGAGGGACCCGGAAACCGACAAAAGAAACCTAAACCTGGACGAAGTGATATTGGGGATGGCCGGCCTCTTCAAACAATTGACCCGGGGGAGCTGTCGGGTGATCTTTGAATTAAAAGCCGAAGGGGCGGTGGTTCATCTCAATCCTGCGGAATTGGAACAGATTCTCATGAACCTGGTGATCAATGCCCGGGATGCCATGGCTTCCGGTGGAAACATCCGAATCAGGACCACCCTCATTCACCCTTGGAGTCCCGATGTCCTTTTGAGACCGGAACTTCGGGAAGGTTCCTACGTGTCGTTAAAAGTCTCCGATACCGGAGAAGGAATTCCCCAGGAAATACTTCCCTACATCTTTGAACCTTTTTACACCACCAAAGATCCCGGCCATGGAACGGGTATGGGTTTGGCCCTGGTTTACAATGCGGCCAAAAGTAACGGTGGATTTATCGAAGTAAATTCCACCTCGGGAATTGGATCGGATTTCCTTTTATTTTTCCCTCTTTGTTTGGACACCAGTGTAAAAAAAGAGCCTTATCTGGAGGTTTTACAGACAAAGGAAACGGGAAATCTTTTATTAGTGGAAGAAGAAGAAGGGGTGAGAAACCTCCTTCAAAAAATTCTCACATCCCGGGGATATAACATATTCTGCGCCTCTGAGGGAGAAGAACTGAAAACCATGGACCTCCCGGAAGTGGTGGATTTGTTAATCACCGATATTCAACTGGAAACCACCAACGGATCGGCCTTGGCTGAAGAGTTGAAACTCCGGTTTCCCAAGATAAAAACCATTTTCATGTCCGGGAGTCCCCAAGAAATTACACCTGAAAAAATGTCCGCTTTCAAAATTGATCCCCAACACCTGCTCATGAAGCCCTTTCATCCCGGGCATTTGGTCTCCCTGGTGAAGCGTATAATGGAAAACTCCTGATGCCTTTGAATATCGTGCTGGTGGAGCCGGAAATTCCTCAAAATACCGGAAACATTGCCCGGACCTGTGCTGCCACAGGGAGCAGGCTGCACCTGGTTCGCCCCATGGGCTTTACAGTCACAGATAAACATCTTAAACGCTCCGGGATGGATTACTGGTACGAGATCGATATCTCCTACTATGATAATTGGGATCATTTTTTTAAGCGAAATGCCCCAGGGGATTTCTTCTTTCTCACCACCAAAGGAAAAAATACCTACGCCCAGGTCCAGTATCCCGAGAATGCCTACTTGGTTTTTGGAAAGGAAAGCGCAGGTTTGCCGGAGGGTCTTCTCTCCACCCAGGATCCGTCAACTTTAATTCGGATTCCCATGAAAGACTCTATCCGCAGTCTCAACCTTTCCACCGCTGCGGGAATTGTGATATATGAAGCCCTAAGACAAAAAAACTTCCCCGAGTTGGAGACCACTGGATGGTTGAGAAGCGAAAAACCCGACCCGAGTCCACCCAAGCCTACCCTTTGATGGTCTTGGGTGGAAGTAGACCCTATATTTTGCAAAAATATTAAAAGGAGTACGTATGAAGTCCATCGGAATTATTGGCTTTGGTAATATGGGAGAGGCCCTGGGATCAGGTCTTTCGGTGAAATACGGGGACCTTAAGTGGACGGTCCTGGAAAAATTTGCCCCGGCTGCCGAGAAAGCCAAATCCCTGGGGGCCCAGGTGGTGGATAACCTTCAAAAACTAGCCAGTCAATCGGAAGTCTTAATTGTGGCCATCAAGCCCCAGGATATTCCCGAGATGCTAAAAAACTTAGCTCCCTGGATAAAGCCGGAACATACCATTATTTCCATCGCTGCGGGTCTAAAAACCACTTTTTTCCAGGAAAAACTCGGAACCCATCAGGTGGTGCGTTACATGCCCAACCTGGCTGCGAAGGCGGGGAAGTCTTTAGTGGGAGTGGCCTTTGGCCAGGGTCTGGATCCTCAGCGGGGGGAACTTGCCCTGGAAATCGCCTCGAGTCTAGGTCAGGGGTCCCTGGTTCCAGAAAAACTCATGAGTGCGGTCACCGGCATATCCGGAAGCGGTTTGGCCTTCGTCTTTGAATTCATCCACGCTTTGGCCCTGGGAGGAGTTCGGGAAGGACTCCCCTATCCCCAGGCCTTGGACTTTTCCTTGGCCACTGTGGAAGGGGCTGCGGCTCTTCTTCGGCAAAGCGGCGAACACCCCTCGGCCATGACGAGCAAAGTTATATCCCCAGCAGGCACTACTATCGAGGGAGTTCGGGCTCTAAAAGAATATGGTATGGAAATTGCCGTAATGGAAGCCGTGAGCGCCGCCGCGCGAAGAGCTACAGAACTGGAGGGATAAGTCTGGAGTGCTCCTAGGAACCGGATTTGGTCATTTTTTGCAGAACCTTATCCCAGGTTCGGGCAAAGGCCAAGTATTCCTTCTGCCCGTAGTGGCTCTTTCCGGGATGATAAACCCCGGCCAACCTCAAATCCAGGGAAAAATCCCGGACGGAGAGTCTCTCCCGGACAAAGTCCTGAGTAAAAATATCGCCCCGATCATTTAAAGCCAGGATTCCCCGATCCACCAGCCGGGCTGCAAGGGGAATATCCCTGGTCACTACCAAGTCTCCTGGTTGGCTCTCCTGAAGAATGTAGGCATCTGCTGCCCCCTCCTCCTGGCCAACTAGGACCATTTCCCCGGGAGGATCCAATTTAAGAGGTCGGTTGGCCACTACTTTAAGGGCAGATCCCAAACGAGCGGCAGTTCGGATGATCAGATCCCTCACTAATTTGGGGCAACTATCCCCATCAATCCAGAAAATCATGGAAACAATCTAAATTTTACCCCCGGAGAATGCAAGGGGGATAAGGAAACTAAACCTTTGTGCAGGATTTCCGAGAATAGTTCTATGAGATTAAGATTCAATGCCCCTGTAACCTTTTCCCTGGCACTTATGGCCGCCGCAGTGATGCTGGTGGACCGGTATTTAGCCGCTGGTCTAATAAGTTCAATTTTCACCGCCCCCGGAAGTAATTTCGATTCTACAAATCCCACCCACTACATTGGATTATTAACCTATGTATTTGGGCATGAAAGCTGGACCCATCTTTGGAACAACTTTTTAATCATCATTCTCCTAGGTCCGATTTTGGAAGAGAAACATGATCCCAAGGCTTTTGGAATCATGATTTTGGTAGCCACCCTCATTACAGGCATCTTCAATATTCTCCTGAAGCAGCCCCCCTTGGTGGGATCGAGTGCCATCGCCTTTATGATGATCATGCTGGTGAGTTTTGCAAGAAGTAAACCCGGGGATATTCCGGTCTCCTTTATACTGGTTTTTATCCTGTATTTGCTTTCAGAGCTCACCAAGGCCACAGCGGGCACCGGATCATCCAGTTCCATTGCCCATATCGTGGGAGGTGTCTGCGGTGTGATCTTCGGTTTTATGAAAACCAGCCAAACCTCCGCTCCGCCCACTGGGGGAAATGTTGCGTAAACCCTAAGGCTGCGATAGAATATCTGTCATGTTTGGTCTTTTAGAAAATATTTCTGATTTTTTTGCTGGGTTATTCTCTGCGGATCCCCATCTTGTCCAGGCCCGTAAAGCTTTACGGGGTATAAATGAAAATATTCAGAGTCAAAAGCCCTTGGTCTATCAGAAAGCCACTAACCTGGTGACCCCGGCTTTTGCCCAATCATTTTATAACCTTTTCGGTCTTCTGGCACCATTGATGGATCTTTTTGACAGAACCATCAATCACAAAGATAAAAAAATCCGGGATATGGCTCTTCAATTCTACATCGAGTCCACCATGGTAGGGGACATTTCACAGCGAAGAATGGCCTTAAGTTATGATTCCATAAAATCCAGGCTCATCAACGCTCCCAATTTCAGCCAGGAAATCGTGCGAATTAATTCCGATTACAACAACCTCCTATCGGATATTAAAAGGCAAATTTCCCCCGCTACGGACCAGGAAATTTCTGAACTCATGTCTTTAAA
>CAZUXL010000060.1:0-8122 GCA_964624355.1 uncultured Spirochaetales bacterium | reverse complement strand
AAAGGCAAATTTCCCCCGCTACGGACCAGGAAATTTCTGAACTCATGTCTTTAAAAAATTTAGCCATGCATAATGTCTCCCCCCTGTTTAAAAAATTTGGATACGATCTAGCGGATTTTGGAAAGAAAAAACCCAATTTCATAGGAGTTGATGGAGATACGGTCTTACCCGACATTCTGGATCTCTACTTTGTAATTGCCCCCCTGAAATCCGTACAAATCCTCGCCCGGCCCCTAACAATACTCCTGGAGAAACTCAGTCCCCAAACTGCGGAAGAACAAGCAAAAAAAATATCAAAGCTAATGGAACGGGTTGAAACCCTCTTGCGCTCAAATTGTTCCCCCATGCTTCTATTAAATCTCGCCCAAGCCATACGCAAGGATCCCGATTTTAAAACTGAGATGGCCAAGTCCGAGAGTCAATTCATGCAGAGCTTTGTGGAACAGGTGAACTCAAGATTTACCGCTGACCGGGACAGAGCCCTGAGGGAAGTGGGAGAAGACGCCATGGCAAAAGACCTCACAGGTCTGTTTGGACAGGCCTCTCTCTTGTCCTTCCGAGGCTACGATGCTTCGGATAACGAGCGGTTGATCGGAGCAGGTTTAGACACTTTTTCGATGGTAAAAGCACTTTCGATTTTAAAAAGCTTTAGTGAAGGTATTATGAAAAATTATTGGTTGGATACCATAAAACGCATGATGGTGGACTCTTTCTGGGTTGAAAAAGACTATGGCACCAAATTCGCCAATCAATATTATCAAAACGAAGGTATTTTTAAACGGTTTGAAGAGTTGGAGAAAACCCTTTTCGGAGAAGGAAAGGCCTCCCACACAACCCTGGAAAAACATTTAAAAAGGGACAATGTGAACTCCGCCGCCGCTAACCGGGTCGTGGAATCCATCAATAAAATGATCACTGATTTTATAGAAACCGAGGTGGACAGCATCTATCAACTGGCCATCCTGGTGGGTGAAGCCTTAAACGATTATAAAAACCCATCACCGGCGAGAATTTCGAATATCAAGAGTCTGGGGGGAAAAGGTAATAGGGAGATTATCCAAGGACTTCTGGAAGGGTACAATAAAACCAGTCAATTTGTAAAAATAATGAAAAACTTTGTGGTAGTTAAAGGTTCCAACACCTAAGCGATCCTTGACCAAAGCCCCCCCGGACTGGTATAAAAATCTCCAATGGATCACATGGATAAACCCGGTCACTATTGCGGCGTTGTAGGTATTCATTCCCTAGAAGAATGTAATATTCCCGAGAAACTGTTTTATCCTCTTTACTCCCTGCAACACCGGGGACAAGAGGCCGCAGGTATCTCCTACTTTAAAAAAGATCATATTGTTACCTACAAGGATGTGGGTCTCGTGGGGAAAGTCCTCACCCATTACATTCAAGAAAATAATCCTTCCCACACGGGAATAGGTCACGTACGGTATTCTACCCATGGCGGAAACCGGGTGGAAAACATCCAACCCTTCCATGTGAGTTGCAACAAGGGTGAGATCGCCCTGGCCCACAATGGTAATATTTC
This sequence comes from uncultured Spirochaetales bacterium, assembly GCA_964624355.1. Classification (GTDB taxonomy): domain Bacteria; phylum Spirochaetota; class Spirochaetia; order JABEVK01; family JABEVK01; genus CAZUXL01. The sequence goes on along the minus strand of CAZUXL010000060.1, from coordinate 6,582 downwards.
CAACATTGAGTCCTTGAAAAGTCTTCTTCAAGCCGAAGGGGCCATTTTCCAGTCCACCTCGGATACGGAAATAGTGCTTCATCTTCTTTCCCGGTCTCGAAGACTAAATTTCCTTGACGCCCTTACAGAAGTGCTCAGGCAGCTTCAGGGAGCCTTTTCCATGGTGATGATCCATGAGAACAGGTTGTTAGCCTGGAGGGATCCCAAGGGCTTCCGTCCCCTGTACCTGGGAGAAGGTGATGGATTTTGGATAGCCGCCAGTGAAACCTGTGCACTGGATATCCTGGGAGTCAAAAATTACCGGGAAATAGAACCAGGAGAACTGGTGGTCATCGATGCCCAGGGTGTGAGTTCCCATCGTTATGCCGAAGCCCACCAAAGGGCTCACTGTGTATTCGAGTTCATCTATTTTGCCCGGCCGGACAGTGAAATTTTTGGACGCTCGGTCTACGGTGTTCGCAAACAATTAGGCCGGGAATTGGCCTTAGTCGATCCCGTAAAAGCCGACTTGGTGATGGCGGTACCGGATTCAGGAAATGCCGCAGCCCTGGGCTACTCCGAAGCCAAGGGGATTCCTTTTGAAATGGGAATGACCCGTAATCACTTTGCCGGTCGCTCGTTTACTCTCCCCAGCCAAGCCCAGAGGGAATTTGCAGTAAAAATGAAACTTCATCCCATCAAAGAAGTGGTGGAAGGAAAAAGGATAATCTTGGTCGATGACAGCCTAGTACGGGGCACCACCGGAAGATTTATTGTAAAAATGCTTCGGGATGCGGGGGCAAAAGAAATTCACCTGCGGCTTTCCTCCCCAGAAATCCTGTTTCCCTGCTTCTTTGGAATCGATATTCCCACGAGAAAAGAACTCATTTCCAATACAAAAAATACCCAGGAGTTGGCTGCCTACCTAGGGGCAGACACCGTATTATTCCTTCCAGTGGAGAGCCTCAATAAAGCCATGGGCGATCCGGAAAATTTCTGTTTTGGATGTTTTCTAGGAAAGTATCCAGAGAAACTAGGTCCAGAACTGCTAAAGGAACTGGTTCTCTGAACCTGGTTTTATGGCGAATATCGCGGTCCTGGCCTCAGGTTCTGGTACAAACTTTCAAAAAATAGGGGAATTTTTCCAAGGTCATAAAAAACATAAGGTGAAACTTATGCTTTGCGACCGAAAAGCAGCGGGGGTTTTTTCAAGGGCGATAAATTTGGGAATCCCAGCGATTTATATCCCCTATTTTGGCCGTGATAAATCCGAAGTAGAAAGTGACATCACTCAGGAATTGGAAAAAAACCATATCGATTTGGTGGTTTTAGCAGGATTTATGAGAATTCTCAGTGAGGATTTTGTGAACCGGTGGCATGGTAAGGTGGTGAATATCCATCCGTCCTTACTCCCCCGCCATCCCGGGGCCCATGGCATCCTGGATAGTTGGTCCTCGAATGATGGGGAACTGGGGATCAGTATCCACTGGGTCGACCAAGGAATGGATACGGGATCGATTATCCGGCAAAAGGCCTTTACCCGGACGCCGGGAATGAGCCTCAAAGATACGGAACAAAAAATTCACGCATTGGAATATGAAGTTTATCCCCAGGTCATCCTGGAACTCTGCGACACATTTGATAAAAAGGATAGAAAATGAAAGTAATGGTTTTGGGCAGTGGAGCCCGTGAGAATGCCCTGGTTTGGAAATTTGCTCGATCAAATCGGATTACTGGACTTTTTGCAGCCCCTGGAAATGCCGGATGTGAAGAATTTGCGACCCTGCTTCCTTTGAATCCCCTCAAAGGCGCAGAAGTAGTGGCAGCGTGTAAAAATCACGGGATCGAGATGGTTTTTATCGGTGCTGAAACGCCCTTGGAAGCCGGAGTGGCCGACGATTTGACCGCCGCAGGTATTCCAGTGATTGGACCTGGGAAGTTAAGCGCCCAATTGGAATCCAGCAAGGTTTTTTCTAAAAACTTCATGACTCGAAATAATGTTCCCACCGCCCAGGCCTTAGAATTTACTGACTTCCCTTCTTATCAAGATTATATAAAAACCATCACTGGTAAAATTGTAGTTAAGAAAAGCGGTTTAGCCGCAGGAAAAGGAGTCCTGGAAACCTCAGATCCACAGGAAGCTTTAGAATTCGGTAAAGAAATCCTAGCCTCTGATAAATTATTGGTGGAAGAATTCCTCTCCGGATTTGAAATTTCGGTCTTTGTTCTTTCCGATGGGAAGGACTGGGTAGTACTTCCTCCTTGTGCGGATTTCAAAAAAGCGGGGGAAAAAGATACCGGACCAAATACCGGTGGAATGGGCGCCATTTGTCCTGTCCCTTCCGTGGATTGCACCTTATGGAACCGAGTTATAAAAGAAACCGTGGAACCCACCATGGATGGTCTCAATAAAGAAGGTCTAAATTACAAAGGAATCATCTTTATTGGACTTATGATCACGGACAAAGGTCCCATGGTTCTGGAATACAATGTCCGATTGGGAGATCCGGAGACCCAGGTTCTTTTACCCCGAATCGAGACGGATTTACTGGATATCTCCGAAGCCATGTGGAAGGGGGAGCTAAAAAATCTTGATGTGATCATTAGTGAAGAATCAGCCCTCGGGGTGGTTGTAGCCGCTCCTGGTTATCCTGGTTCCTATCCCAAAGGATTGTTGGTGAGCGATCAACCATTAAACCGGGACAAGGCCTTTTATCTCTTTCATGCAGCCACAGTGACGAAGGAAGGAGATGTACTTACCGATGGAGGCCGGTGCTTCACCTGTGTCGGATTGGGAGAAACCTTCCTTCAAGCTCAGAATAGAGCCTACCGGGGTGCTGCGGAACTAGCATTTCCCGGGGCATGGTTTCGTAAAGATATTGGAGAAAAGTTTTTCCGGTAAAAACATTGAATCTTAATCATGATCTGTGGGCAAGACCATGAATCGCAGGTAAAGTAATACCTGGCGACTTTCCACGCTTATCCAATTTTCCAAAACTACTCCCTATCCCTTCAGAAAAGATTTTCACCTTTTCTGAAGCCTTCGGGTACTTTATTTATTCGGTGGTCACACTCTTTGCCAAGTTCCGGGGACGATCCACATCCCGACCCAAGGCCAAGGCAGTCTCGTAGGCCAGGAGCTGGAGGGGTACCACGGTGATCAGGGGAGCCAGTTCCTCGCAGGTGGTGGGAACCAACCAAAACTCATCAGAGAGGTGACGAATTCTAGAATCATCCAGATTAGAAATGGTAAACATCCGTCCGCCCCGGGCTCGAACCTCGGCCATGTTCCCCAACACCCTATCCAGGCTGTCCCCCTGGGTCACTAAAAACACCGCAGGAGTTCCTTCTTTTACCAAGGCCAGGGGTCCATGTTTAAGACTTCCCGCGGCAAAACCTTCCGCATGAATATAAGTAATTTCTTTTAATTTCAAAGCCCCTTCGCCGGCCACAGGGGCTTGGAGACCCCGACCCAAAAAAAGAACCGACGGACTGTGGGCAATCTGTTTAGCCCAGTTTTGAGCAATTGCTGTATCTTTCAACACTTGACGGATATTGTCCGGTATTCCGATCATTTCTTTGATAAAGGTCTGTCCCTGACTTAGACTAAGGCCTTTCATCCGTCCCATCATGAGGGCTAAAAGGGCCATAATCGTGACCTGACCGGTGAAGGCTTTTGTAGACGCTACGGACATTTCAGGACCAGAATGGGTGTAAACACCTGCTCCACAGAGCCTTGCCAAGGAGGAACCCACCGCGTTGACAATTCCTAAAACCCTTCCGCCCTTGTGCATGATTTCCTGAACCGCAGAGAGGGTATCCATAGTTTCTCCGGACTGACTCACCGCTATATAGAGGGTATCCTGATCCACTATGGGATTTCCCGTGCGGACCTCGGAGGAATCTTCAGCCTGTGAAGGAACCCGAGCCCAGGTTTCCATGAGGCGGGCCCCGATTTGACCTGCGTAAAGAGCCGTTCCCATCCCCAGGTAAACCACCCTTTTGATTCCCAGGAGGTCTCTTTTTTCTAAATTTAAACCCCCGAGTTTTACGGTTCCAAAATCAGGTACCAGACGCCCACCCTGCCCCAAAGCTCGGTTGATGGAATCCGGTTGTTCTGAAATTTCTTTCATGAGGAAATGTTCAAATCCCCCCTTATCGCTGGGATTCTCAATATAATCCACGGTCTGGGTAGTTTTTTCTAGTACTTCGTTTTTAAAATCCCGGATTTCCCACTCTTGGGGCCTTAAAATCACAATTTCTCGATCTTGTAGGTAGATGACCTGGCGGGTATGACCGCCAAAAGCCATGGGATCCGATGCTAAAAACATCTCCCCATCCCCCACCCCCACAGCCAAGGGACTGCCGTTTCGGGCACCTATGATCAAATCAGGATGAGCTTTAAATACAAAAGCCAGACCAAAAGTCCCTTGAATCCGTTCTAAGGTTTTCAAGACTGCTTGTTTTGGCCCTAGTTCCAAATATTTTTCTGCTAAATGAGCGATCACCTCCGAATCGGTTTCACTGACAAATTTTACTCCCTCGGCCTCCAAATCAGCCCTGAGTTTCCGGTAATTGTCGATGATCCCATTGTGAACTACAGCCACATTCCCTTTCCAGCTCAAATGGGGATGGGCATTGGCGTCGGTCACTCCCCCATGGGTAGCCCACCGGGTATGTCCTATGGCGGAATCCGCCTTCACAGTCTCAGGAAGAATAGCTTCCAGGGCAGCTAATGGTCCCGTTTTTTTAAATAATTTTAGAGAGCTACCTTTTTCAGCCAAAACAATACCGGAACTATCATAACCCCGGTATTCCAAACACCGTAATCCTTGAATGACTAAGTTCAAAGGCTTTTTGGGCCCTGTGTAGCCTACTATTCCGCACATGTAAAGTTCTCCTCTCCAGAGTTCAGCCGTAAATTATACGCCGAATCTGTCTTTCAGTAAATTTTTTCGATAAGAAAAGCCCATTCTCCAATTCTCTGTTTAATTGGGAATAAATCCGGTTATTTGGCCAATCTTTTTCTTGCAGTTCCCTGTGTCTCCTTCGAATGAAAGATTCAGGAGTCTCTTGAAGAAAGCCGTAAAGGTCCTCCAGAAAAACATCCAGCTCTTGAGAACTCAGATTGTACTGGGTTTCCAAGTATTCTTTCTGCCTTTTATCCAGGGAAAATCCTTTCATGGGATTTCTTATCCTTATTATGAGTCGTTTTTATAATTATACAATAACTTTGCCCGAATTCGGGCAGACTACTTAAAGAATTTTTGCTGTCGCCGAATTTCGTAGAGTAAAATTCCCGCAGCAACACTCACATTGAGACTATCCACGTGACCACCTGTGGGTATGGAGGTAATAAAATCACAATTATCCTTCACCAGACGGGATATCCCTGCACCTTCAGATCCCAGAATGAGGGCTACTCTTCCGGTAAATTTCATATCGAAGGCGGGTTCCCCCCCCATATCTGCACCATAAATCCAAAAGCCCTGTTCTTTTAATTGACCAAGAGCCCTGGAGAGATTGGTAACAGTAGCCCTAGGAACCCATGCCAGAGCCCCGGCAGAGGCGGCGGATGCGGCAGATGTTTCCCCCGCTGATCGCCGACCAGGGACAACAACCAAGTCGGTTTCAAATTTGTCACAGGAACGCAGGAGGGCTCCAAAATTCTGAGGATCGGTCACACCGTCCAAAATCACCACCAGCGCATTTTCCTTTTTAAGTTCCCCCAAAAAATCTTCCAAAACCACTTCCGTATCACCGGATTGGGCCGGAACACTCAGAGCAATGCCCCGGTGCTCCCTTCCCCCGGCAAATCTATCCATTTCTCCCGGGGTTACTTCGTCCACTGGGATTTTTTTCCCCTGGGCCATTATTTTAATATCTTGATTTCGTTTGGAGATTTTCGAAATAGAGAGTCTCATCCCTCTCGGGTCTTTTTTAATCAGCTCCTCCATGGTGTGGTAGCTGAGGATCCATTCATTCATTAATTTGTCCTATCTTTAAGGGAGTCGACCCCTCGGGTAAGGGGTAATATTTTATTTAATTTACTGGCAGTCTCTTGGAAGAAATCCCCCTGCCTCAGGCGGATCTCCCTATGAAGTTCCCCGGAGGCTGCCAAGTCCAAGGCTCGATTAATATTATAAATGGGACCGGCTATCCTATGGGAATAGATAATTCCCATAAATCCCAGAACGATCAAAATAATAAAATTGTTCAGGAGAATTATCGGCGCTATATACTCATAAGGCCGCAGGGGAGGGCTTTCTTCTGACACCATGTATTTCTCGATACGAGTTTCCCCATTTTCCTGAAGAGTCGCCTCCTTTTCCACGGAGGTCCTCACGGTTAAAAATTCTTCCGAGGGATTTATAATCGACCGCATCCAGTAATAACCGATGATGCCCGTGGTAAAAATAAGCAGGGATATCAAGACACCCAGGAGAAACACCCCGGTCATTTGGTATTGAAGGGATCTATCCACGACCCTCTTACTTCTTTTATATGTCCTCATGAATGGCAATACCTCTGGTGTCATTATAGAGAAGGATAAAAGAAAAAGGAAGAATTAATTATAAAAATAGGGTAACCAAAGTTACCCTA
>CAZUXL010000059.1:7657-21158 GCA_964624355.1 uncultured Spirochaetales bacterium | reverse complement strand
CGAACCACCACACCGGAAACCAGTTCACCTGGATTTTCTCTCAAGGGTGTGAGGTAAGGCCGGTCGGAAGGATCGGTTTTCGAGGTGGAACTAATGGTAAAAATTGTACGCTTATTTAGGGACTTTCCTTGGCGGGAAAGAATTTGTGTTCGCTTGCGGATCTCCGCTAACCAATCCAGAGTCATGGAATAATCAGACAATCGATTCACCTTTAGATGTGCTTATGGCATCCAGAACAGCCCAACCGCGGTTATCCAATTCTTCCTGAGAAATGACATAAACCAACTCGAGATTCTCTGGAGCTATCAGCCCGAAGGATAACTCTAGTTTATAATTTTCAGCAGACTGCTTAAAGAGATAATCCAACTGGGAATGACCAAGAATATGCAGTTGTTTATACCCCAGTTGTTGAAGTCCTTCAAAGAATTGATCTATGGACTTGGAGAACTTCATCACAATTCCTATGGTGTTTTTTACCAAATAGTAACTTCGCCGCGCAAACTCTCGGGTTCCTTCTGGGGTTAACAGATAGCTAATATTCCGGGAATTGGCTTTTTGAAAAGTAACCCAACCTTTTTTAACCAAGCGTTTTAGTAATGTGTTAACCATCCCTAAGGAAAAACCCGCCTTCATGGCTAGTTCCCTTTGTCCCAATTCAGGATTATCACTGAGTTCATTCATTAGAGTGATTTCTTTATCTTGGTAAATAGTGTTAGGCAATAGTTTTCCTGTCCCCCGTTAAGGGTAATTTTTAAAATATTTCCTGTTAGGGTACCGGTGTCGACGAAACAGACTCCCGAGAGAACCTAACTATCCTGATCGTTCAATTATTGAACAGTCTAACACACCTTTACATTTTTGTCAAAAATTGCTTTTCAGGCTTCTTTATAACCTACTTTGAAAATCTCGTAGGTTTTTTTAATCCCTTCTTCAAGAGTTGTAGTAGCACTCCACCCCAATGATGTTAAACGATTCACGTCCATCAATTTTCGAGGAGTTCCATCGGGTTTTGTTGAATCATAAATCGTTTTTCCTTTGTATCCCACAACCTGGGCAATAAGCTCAGCTAAGTCTGCAATGGTCAGGTCCCTACCTGTTCCAATATTAATATGCTCCCCTAGGTCTTTAGCATCCACCTTATCCATAAGGAAAAGACAGGCATCCGCGAGGTCATCGGAATACAGGAATTCTCTAAGCGGCGTACCTGTTCCCCAAATTGTAACTTCGGATGCTCCAGAAATCTTAGCTTCATGAAACTTTCTTATCAAGGCTGGGAGCACATGACTGTTTTTTAGGTCAAAATTATCCCCCGGTCCATAAAGATTTGTTGGCATTCCTGAAATAAAATTAGTTCCGTACTGTTGGTTATAGTAGCGACAAAGCTTAATGGCACTGATTTTTGCAATGGCGTAAGCCTCGTTTGTTTCTTCCAAAGCACTGGTTAACAGATACTCTTCTTTTAGAGGCTGGGGTGCAAGTTTCGGATAAATGCATGAGGAACCGAGATTAAGTAGTTTTTTTACCCCATGGCGATAGGCGGAATTGATGACATTGAAGGCAATCATGGTATTGTGGTAAATAAAATCTGCGGGATAAGTCTTGTTGGCCATTATCCCACCCACTTTTGCAGCCGCTAAAAACACATAATCGGGCTTTTCAGTGATAAAAAAGTCTTCCACAGCTTGTTGATTAGTGAGATCGAGTTCAAGGTGTGTTTTTACCACTAAATTTGTATATCCATCCTTTTCTAGACGACGAAAAATGGCCGACCCAACCAGACCACGATGTCCAGCTATATAAATCTTAGCGGATTTTTCCATCCTAAATGCCTGCCTTTTTCCGTAAAATGTCAGCCTTGTCTGTCTTCTCCCAGGCAAATTGGGGTTTTCCAAAGTGACCATAAGCAGATGTGGCACTATAAATAGGCCTTTTAAGATCTAGGGCGGTAATGATACCCTTGGGAGAAAGGTCGAAAATTTCCATGACTAGAGTTTCTATCTTTTCTTCGGGTATTTTTGCTGTTCCGAAGGTGTTTACAAAAAGGCTGACCGGTTGAGCTACACCAATCGCATAAGCCACTTGGATTTCGCATTCATCCGCCAAACCCGCAGCCAGGATATTTTTTGCTACCCATCGGGCTGCATAAGCTGCTGAACGGTCAACTTTTGAGGGATCCTTCCCTGAAAAGGCGCCCCCTCCGTGGCGACCCATTCCACCGTAGGTATCTACAATGATTTTTCGCCCTGTAAGTCCCACATCCCCCTGAGGTCCACCAATAACAAACCGGCCTGTGGGATTAATGAGAAACCGTGTATCCTTGTCCATCAGACTAGTTGGCAAAGCTGGCCTGATGATGACCTCTTCAAAATCTTTTCTAATTTTTTCTATGTCGATTTCGTCGGTCTGATGGCTGAGTACTACTGTATTTATTCTGTGGGGACTTCCGTTCCGATATTCCACGGTCACCTGACATTTTCCATCGGGTCTGAGATAGTCCAGTTCTTTACTTTTTCGTACTTCGCTGGCTTTCTTCATGATCTGATGGGAAAACTGAATGGGTGCGGGCATCAATTCAGGAGTGTCCCTTCTTGCGTAGCCGAACATCATCCCCTGATCCCCCGCACCCTGGGCGTGTTCCGCAGTTTCATCCACACCCTGGGCAATATCGCTACTCTGGTCTTTAACGGTCACTAAAATGGAACAACTGTCGTGGGCTATACCATACTCGGGTTTGTCATAGCCAATTTTCTGAAGCGTATCCATGGCGACCTGGCGGAAATCAATAAAGCAATCGGTGGTAATTTCACCCCCGATTAGAACCATTCCTGTAGATGCGTAGGTTTCGCAGGCTACCCGGCTCTCTGGATCCTGCCGTAGGGCCTCGTCGAGAACGGCATCGGAAATTTGGTCACAAACCTTATCAGGATGCCCCTCTCCCACACTCTCGGATGTGAATAAAAAATCTCTTCTGTTCATAATAAATCCTTTTAATATCGGAAAATGTACCGGAGGTTGAGTTCAGTAAAGACTGAGGTTTCTTCAAGACCTGGTTGAAAATTTTTATTGGCTATCTTCTGTAAAATCAAAGGAATACCCAACTGCAATGACTGGTTGGGAAATATATCCCATTTATACCTAAAATCGGTACCGGCGATAAACACCCATTCAATCACAGGCTGAGAAAGGAAAGGTGTGGACTTCTCAAATTGGTAGCCCCCATCCTTAATTTCATTATTATACCCATCATCAAAAATGCTTCCATCGTTGTTGATCCATGTTCGATCCCAACTGGCATTTCCATGGCGGATAACCCGGCCCCAAACTCCTAGATCCATCCAGTCAGCGAACCGAAAAAGGGATTTTAAGGTAATCCTGTCGGAGTTGGGTTCCAAAGCCGGTCCCAGGTTCCGACCCATGTGGGTATAATTCAAATAGTTAGGTTCCAAAGCTCCTGTAGCTGAACCGGAAATTGAATCGGTTTTCCACGGATCATCGGCTCCGTTGTCGTCGAAAACATGGGTGTACATGTAGGGAGCGACCAGAAGATATTCCAACTGCAGCATTTGAAGAGGATTGTTCTCCGGTGTCCAGGTCAAATTACTTTGTAGGGCCACCTTAAACTTGGTTTCAAAAAGCTTCAGTCTCATCACATCATTCATGGAATAATCATCCAAATAAAAGAGGGAATTCCATTGAACCCCGGGAGCCAGGCGTAATTTGTTAGTCAGGCCGATGAGGTTGTTATCAGAAAATCCGAATATAGCTTGATTGAAAAAATAAAGGGATACGGGAATGAAATAGAGTACATCCAATCGTTTTCCAAAAATCATGGTCTCCACCACGCTGAACTCCCAAATTTCTGGGAAGGGCTTGAAGGCCAATTCATGGGTAACAAAATGTTTCTCAGGATATCGTCGAACTGCGTTCAGGGAGTTGGAAGCGGAAATTCCTTTGTAGATATAATCGAGGGATACCCAATTTTGCTCCCAGTGGAGGTTGATTGTTGGGGCGTAGGGTGCTTGTCCACTCAGTATAGCGCCATTAAAATAAAAAGGTCCAAAATCACTCCGGTGCATTCCCGCAGTGATAAAAAAATCCGGTTGTCCATAGGCTAATAAAGTGGAAACCGATCCTCTTAGATCTACAGTCCTCCCAAAAGCGGTAAAACCTGCTGCATCTTCCACCAAATCGTCTGCTCGGGCTGTTCCCCGAGGCAAATGAATTCCATCGGTTTTATCCCAAGCATAAACATAGCCGTTGAAATTGAAACTAAGATTGGGGCTAATATAACCGCCTAAAGCCAGAACCTCTTTGACCTGATTTTCGTAAAGATTAAAGTCCTTATTCCGGTTGGTAACCGATAGTTCCTGATAAACATCAAACCCCTCATCTTGCCAATTTTGGCGATAATAGGACGACCGAGCTTTGTCAGAACTGCTGCCCTTTTCATCCACCTCATCCAATATTTTTTTTATTACAAAAAGTGGATATGGTCTGGCGTGGGGTAGATTATGGACGAGACCACGATTCTCCCATATTTCCACATCTTGATAAAAAGCATCCAGAGGATTGACCACATCCTGTGCACTCAAGAATGACACCAAGAAGAGAAAAACCAGTACACTAATATTTTTCATTTTACATCCCATTTCACGCCGATAGAACCATAAAAATCCCAGGCATTGTTATTCATCAAATGGTTTTTTTGTAGAATGTAGACCCCATGCACCGATGCTTCCAAGGAAAGATTGGGAAATATTTTTACCTCGCTCTTCAAACCAGAGTCATGACTCCATTCGGCTATCCCGGAGGGCGTTACCAAAGAATTGGCCGCAGTTCCTTTTTGATATGCCGATCTAATGGTCCTCTCACCTTTTCCCTTCAATTTATATGAAAATTCCAGAAACTGAATTAACGGATCCCGCCAGGCAGCGGTAAACTTCCCGGTGAGGGTATCCGGTCCTTCTTCCCAGCCCAAGGGAAAATCGATGATTCGAGAAGCGGATGTTTCACCTTGCCGACCGAAATAATTGGAATTCACCCGACGTTGACCCACCATGGGCTGATTTTCATCGTTGTATAAAAATGGATCGGAATACATTCCTTCAAACCCTAAAGTCACCGTACCAGTACCGAGGAGGAGTACCGTTTCGTATCCAGCTAAGTAACCGAAGGCCCCCGGACGAGTATCTTGGTAAATATCGTTTTTAAACCAAGTCTTCAAATAGTCCATGAGAAATTGCCCATAAAGCCTATGACCTGGAACGGGACGCCACTCCGCATCCATATAAAGATCCGAATTGGAGTTGTTGAGAAAGTAATTGTGAAACAAAAGTAGGGGATTTAAGTATTTAAAATCCGGTTGTCCAGTATCGAAAACAAAGGTTTCCCCGATACCAAATCGAAAAAATTTATCATACCGAAACTCCAGACCATGATTTCCATAGAATTTTGATTTTCCACTAAATTCATCGGGAGAAGCGGGGTAATAACCAAAATCCGGCGATGGATCCAAGGGTAATTTTGTAACTATATCTCTGGCGATATCAAAATTATCCAAATTCACCCAGGAAAGATGGATCCCAAACCAATCATTGTAACCATGGAATAAAATATAATCCTGGGCGCCCACCGCAGGACTTAAAAGCAAAGAACCCTCACTACCGGGACCAAAGGAGAGTCGGCCTCGGGCTAGTTGAAGATTCCAACCCTCGCCACCGAAGGAAAAACCAGAATTAAACGGAAAATTAAAATCCATTTCCCCCACAGAAAAGGGAACATTGACCTGCGAACTCATCTGATCTTTCCAGGCAAAAGGATCTTTTCGGATATTCAGTCCGAAACGACCATAGGCATGTTCACCGATGTATCCTTCCATGGGAATGGAGAGAAATTCCATGTCGTCGGGAAATTTACTCTCTTGTTTCCAAGATGTGCTGAAAAGATAGGAAGTCTCCACAATAACATGACCATCCACTACGAAACCAGATTGAAGGTCCTTATCTCCCTTCATTCCTAAGGACAGCCGGTTTTGGGGCCAAACCCATGAATCCCAACCCATATTTTCCATAAGGCTTTTATATCGGTCTTCCCGGAGAACCTGAAGTGTGGGTTCCACATACTCCTGAGGACTTTGAGAATAAAGCTCCGGTGTAAAAAAACATAATAAACAAAGATAAACTTTCAATTTTTTCATTTAACGACCCATTTTTCCTAGTACTACTTTGATTGTTTTAAGTGCTATTTTTATATCCAAGAGAATACTTTTGTTCTTTAAATAATAAAGATCGTATTCCAATTTTCTGGCGGCATCCTCGATGGAATCTCCATAGGGAAAAAGAATTTGTGCCCATCCCGTCAACCCTGGTCTGACCAAGTGTCTTAAGTGATAATGGGGGATTTCCTTCGCAAGTCCATCCACAAATTCCGGCCTTTCTGGCCGTGGACCTACGAAACTCATATCACCCTTAAGAATATTGATAACCTGTGGGAGCTCATCCAAACGGGTGCTTCTGAGAAAACTGCCGATGGGCGTAATTCGTGAGTCATTTTTTTTGCTCCACTGAGCCCCGTCTTTTTCTGCGTCGGTCCGCATACTGCGGAATTTATAAATTCGAAAATCTTTTTCATCTTTCCCAACCCTCATCTGTGAATAAAAGATTGGTCCCCGACTGGAAAATTTTACAAGAAGCGCCGCGATTAAACCAAAAAAAAGAATAACGGGAAAAAATACCACACAAATTAAAATATCCTGAAATCGCTTGAATAAGTTATAGAACGTATTATTTACATTTCGGAGATGGTCCAAGAACCATACTTCGCTGGTGGCATAAATGGGTATGGAGTCCAAAAAGAGATCATGAAAGGTGGCTAAGTGATAAATGTTGATGCCCAACGGGATGAGTGCATACAATTCCTTCATCACTCCTCCATACCATTTATCACTGACCACAACGGTTTCTATCCCTTCCTTTTCTATGTAGGCTTTGAGTTCCGACTTATCATTTATCAAATATATGGAGCTGCTAATAGCCTCATTTCCCGGTTCCATCCCATAAAGAGCTGTGATAGTAAAACCAATCTTTGGATTAGCCTTTATCCGATTCATAAGAGAAATTAGGTGTTCGTCATTTCCTATAGCAAGAATTTTTCTATTCTTAGCCATTTGTTTTAGAAAAAAACTAACAAGTCCTCGCCACCCAATAAAAAGGACAGCATATATGATAATAAGCAGCACAAGATTGGTTTTGGGGGTAATTTCCATGGAGGGAACCGCATAAAACAGGGTTACTCCAATACCTAAATTTATGATAAAAGCAGACACCAAAAAACCGCTGTTCCATTTTACCGTAAAACTATAAAGATCCCATGCATAGAAAACCAAAAGCCAAACCAAAAACAACCAGGAAAATATCTGTATGTGCTGCCAAAGGAATTCTGTTCCTAACAAATCGGGATAACGAATATAGAGAACGATAAACAGACTAAAAAATGCCAACAAGTAATCCACAACTGCCAAGAGAAGTTTTTTAAATTTTGAATTCATCGTCCCGTCTTCCTTCGTAAAATATGGGTATAAACCACCTTTAGTATGGTTTTTGGAATTAATCTGGCTATCTTTCTCATAAGAAGTCCATAAAAGTATTCAAAATCACTAATATACTTTTTTGACCTGAATTCTTGAAAAACTTCCTTTTCTTTTTTTGCGTACTCTTTTCCTCTCCGACGTTCCAAAAACCGTTCATCGTTTCGAAAATAAAGTAGCGGTGCCTGAATATTATCAAAAACTGCACCCCGGGAGAGCATTCTCAACCATAACTCGTAGTCCTCAAACCACTGAAAATTGCGATAATTTCCACTGTCTAGTACTTTCGATTTCCTAAACATTACTGAGGGATGATTAATGGGATTTCTGAAATGGGAATATTTTCTAATTTCAAAATTCTTAGGAGAAGTTTTAATATTCTCAATTTTACTGGTTGATGAGGAAAACTCAGCGATCCAAGTTCCCAGAACATCAATCTCAGGAACTTCAGTCATTTTTTTTATTTGGATTTCAAATCTATCGGGAAAACAAATATCATCCGCATCCATTCTTGCCACTAATTCATGGCTGCAAAATGGGAGACCCTTGGCGAGGCTGGCCGCTAGCCCTAAATTTTTTTCATTTTTAATGACTTTGATAGGGAATTTATGAAGTAAGACAAAATCGTCTACAACTTTTTCAAGAGATTTTTCTACAGGTCCATCCTGAATTAAAACTAATTCACTTGGTAAATAAGTCTGTTCTATTAGGCTATTCATGGCTGCACTAAGGAATTCTGGAATATCCTTATTATAAAAAGCCATCAGAACACTAAATTTCTGCATAGCACCCCTGAGTATATTTTAATCCGATTATATCACAGTCCTGGTATTTTAGAGAATACAAAGAACCTAAGAAGACATACTCGCCTGAAATGTGGTAAAAAGGCAATCATGAGAATCATTTATTTAATTTTGTTTTCCACTATCTGCTACTCTTTACCTGCTCAAATCCCCATTACCCTAAAACCCGGTATTCAAACAATCGATATATCAGAGGCGAAGATCTTATTTAATTGGGGTGTAGCACAGAATTTAGACTTTCTTATGATTCTCGATTTGTTGATACTTCGTTCTGTGGAAATTAAATCTCGGATTGTCATCCCAAAGACGGTTTTAAATGCTCTTCTTTCGACTTATAATTTTGATAAATGGGGTAATCTTCAACAGTTTATACCGATTAAAAATATTTCTAGAATCGAAATGGGCGCCCAAATTAATGAGGGACAGAACGCCTTAGATCTTTATCAAGAGCAAACCTATTCAGGTAAATCTATTCTGGGGGAATTCTCTCTCGATCAACATTTTGGCTTTCACTCTCATGCTAAGGGGAGATTTTACGACGCATTTGGAGTATCAGCCAAGCAATTTTTCACTTCCTGGCCCCTGGAGCACATGGAGCTTTATGAACCACTTAAGTTTTCACTTTGGATCAAAGGTTTTTTTAAACCCAAGAAGTATGATATTCACCCTTTAATATTCAATTAAAAAACGCCCGAAGGCGTTTCTTAATTTCGTCCAGTAAAACTTACTCTTATCTGTTTAATAAGTCCATCGCCTTCACTGGCGGTGGAAATATCTCGAATCTCACCAAGAGCCGTGTGGACTAATCTTCGTTCAAACGGATTCATGGGTTCCAGAAGTTTGGAAACTCTGGTTTTTTTCACCTGTTGAGCGGTCTTAACAGCCATTCTCACCAAGGTATCTTCCCTTCTGTTCCGATAGTTTTCCATATCCAGAACAATTTTTAAGTGTTGTTCTTCTTTGCCCTGAAGTTTACCCACGTAAACATTGGCTAAAAGTTGCAGGGCATCCAGGTTTTTTCCATGTTTTCCTATAAGGATATTGGCATCGGGAGATTTGATCTCCATAATGACTTTTCCTGGTTCCCTATCTGAAACCTGCACAGATCCCATATATCCCATTTTTTCCAAAAGAGTTTCAACAAACTCAATAACTCCGTTTTCCAGAGTAGGATCGGACGTGGCAGGAGGAAGATCTTCATCATCTTCGAACTCTTCAACTTCAATCCGGATTTTTACGACGCCTTTTTTAAAGAAGCCTTTTTTAGAGGATTCTAAAACTTCCACATCAAAATCATCCTGGTTCAAACCCAAGGCTTCCACAGCCTTAGCAATAGCTTCCTCTTCGGTTGCCCCTTCAAATTCATGTACCATCTTAGACTCCTTTGGCGGAGCTCACGCCTTCGCTGCCTTTTTTTTCTTGATCTCCGAATTGATGATCCACTGCTGCGCCATACTCAATACGTTGGTTACTGTCCAGTAAACCACGAGGCCGGAGGGCATATCATAGAAGAAGAAAAAGAATACCAGGGGCAATGCATAGGTGAGCATTTTCATTTGAGCTTGTTGTGCTGATTGTGGTTGAGTGACCATGGAGGAAAGAATCTGAGTCGCCACCATGAGTATTGGCATAATCCTAAGATCCGTCCAACCAAGAAGTGGTAATGGGAATCCCCAATTAAACACGGACTCAGGAAGAGAAAGATCGGTAATCCACCCTGGGATAAACACGGCGCCCCGAAGGTCGAAGTGAGTGGAGAGCATTTGCCAGAGGGCAATCATAATGGGTATTTGGATGAGCATGGGCAGACAACCCCCCAAAGGATTGATTCCCTCTTTCTTGTAAAGTTCTGCCATAGCGGCGTTTAACTTAGCTGGATCATTCTTGAATTTTTCTTGAAGAGCACTGAGTTTAGGTCCAACTGCGGCCATGGCAGCCGTGGATTCATAACTTTTATGGGTGGGTACCCAAAGAACAAGTCTTAACAAAAAGGATAGTAGAATGATGGTAATTCCCCAGTTGTTGATCCAAGAGTTCAGAAGTACGTCCATGACCCACTTCATTCCAATCTCTAACCAACCCAGGAAGGGGTTTCTATCCAAGGAAGTTTCAAGTTTTAATCCGGCAAATTTGAGAGCGTTGTCTGATTCTTTATTGTATTTAAGAAGAATTCCTTCTTCTTTAGGACCAAGATAAAAGTTAAAACTATCTTCGGAAACAGATCCCTTCAACGCACCCCGGTTCACAGTCATGGAAGTACTGTGATCCTTCATATCGGAGGAGTTGATCTTATCGTTCCAAGTAATGGAGTAACTTCCACTGTCGGGGATCAAAATCACACCGAAATATTTACCCATGAGCCCAGCCCATTTAAAATAATCGCTGTAGGTCTGGGTCCCCTTTCCAAATTCCATTTCTTTCCGTTCGTTACCGGTGAAATAATAGTATTTTCTCAGTTCCTGGGTGTTATCTATCTTTTTAAATTGAGGTCCGAGTTGAGGACCAATGGTTAAACTGTAAGCATACTTATCGGCGCTGATTTGGGGGATGGAATTGTTTTCACTTTGAATAAGTACTTTCAAACCAAGGATGTATTCACCTTCAACCAGGGTAAATACTTTCTTCACCAGGAAGTTTTCCCCGTTCAATCCTTTAAAGGTTCTGGAAAACTCAAATACTTTGTCAGAAAGTGATTTATAGGCAAAAACCACCTGTGAGGCGTTTTTGACCTTATCACCAAAATCAAACTCAAAAAAGGAACCGGATCCACCGTTGAAAGTGTTCACCATTTCCAGGGGTTGTCCCATGTCCAAGTGTTTTTTTAATTTAAAAGAAGTTATGGATGCCCCTTTTGTATTAAATACCACTTCGTAGAGATCGGTGGATGCTTTTATTTCTTCAGAAGGGAGCTCCATAGTGTCAATGGCTGCCACAATTGCTGACGTTGGAGCAGCGGTTTCTAGGGACGTAGTCCCAGGTGTGGTTTCAGTGGGTGTGGCTGTGGGGGTTTCCAGGGGAATTGCGGCTTCGGTTGGTTTGGGGGGATTAATCCATTGAAGGACAAACTGGGTACCCAACATCAAGGCTACCATTAAAACAATGGCTACAATAGTACTTTTCTTATCCACGAAAACTCCTTAAGGAACCGGGTCGAATCCGCCTTTATTCCAGGGATGACACCGGAGGATTCTTTTTATTCCCATCCAGAACCCTATAAAGGGTCCATATTTTTCCACCGCTTCCAAGGCATATGCCGAGCAAGTGGGATAAAACCTACAACTTGGGGGGAAAGCTGGAGATATCCATTTACGATAAAACTTGATAGAACCCATAAGGGCGTTTTTGAGGCCTTCACGCGGCAGGGGAAAGTAAATCCGCCTTCCTGATGAGTTCTTCAAATTGTCGGCTTCGTTCATCATATCCAAAATCCCCCGGGAATAGAACGAAGAGCAGATCGTATCCGGGTTTTAACCTGTGCTTATTACAGCGATATATTTCGCGAATCAGTCGTTTGGTCCGGTTTCTCTCGACCGAGGTTCCGAATTTCCGGACCAAACTGATACCTAATCTTTTCAGATCTGATTCACTTTTTAATAAAACCAGCTTCGCCCCCAGGGTTTTCACCACTAGAGACGAAGCATACAACCGTTTGAAATCGGCCTTACTTTTTATCCTTTCGGTTTTAGTAAGGCTTCTTTTCATCGGAAACCGTCAGTTTCTTTCTGCCTTTCTGCCGTCTGCGGGAAAGGACTGCTCGTCCTCCCCGGGTCGCCATTCGAGCCCGAAAACCGAATTTCCGGGTTCTTTTGGTGCGGCTAGGCTGGTAGGTACGTTTCACGTTCCTGCCTCCTTAAAATGCCATAGGGCCAATATCAACAATAGGGGATAATATAGAGGGATTGCAATTGAGTGTCAATAAACGAACCCCACAAATACCGCGGTCTTTTATTATCACCTTAGTTTTCTTCTTTTTTTCTCTCATCCAAACTTTTTTTTAATCCTTCCAACATTTTTAAAAGTTCTGGATTCGCTTTCTCTTCTAAGGGTTTTGATTCTCTAGGTTCAGCGTGGAACCAATCGGGGGAATTAACCAAACTTTCTACTAACCGTACACGGATACGATTTATTTTTAATTGGGGAAATTTACCTTGTGCCCGTTGTAGTATTTTATTTTCATCAAATTGGAAAAGCTGAATCCACCCAGGATGATCCACGTCTACCACTAAGGTTCCCTGATCTAAGGTTTTAACGGCTGAATGTCCAGCTAGTTTTTCACCGGCTATCCAGCGCCATTCTTGAAAAAGAACGTTGAATTCTTTTGCCCCCGCCGTTCGGGCTGAAGCGGGTAATATTCTTTCTAAAAAGTCAGAAATTTTTGCTGGGTCTTTCATCTTTTATTAAGTTTACCATTCTTCACCGAATAAATCATTCCCCCACCCGTGGTAAAGGGAAGGTTTTCTTCCGGCAGAAAAGTAAAGACCGCTTGATCTGCCTCCGGTAATTGATTAAAAAAATTCCGTCTTTTTACAGGATCCAACTCTAAAAGAACATCGTCCAGAAGTAAGGTGGGTTTTTTCCCTGAGGCCTTGGCTCCTAGATGGGCTTGTACAAGTTTCAATACCAAGGAAATCAATCGAATTTGTCCTGTGCTGGCGGTCTCACTGAAATTTTTTCCATCTCTCATAAACCGGAACCTATCGCGATGGGGACCGGAGGTAGTTATATTCATTTGCCTGTCTATTGGTCGTTTAGTTTTTAACAGTGACAGGGTTTTTGTGGAATCTTCGTCTTTCCACGAGGGGACGTAAAGTATTTTTACCTTAATTCCTTCGGAAATTTCTTCAAAAATAGGTTCAAACAGAAGGTTGCACTCTTCCACCAGGGCTTTTCGCCGCTGTTTTAAAACCATACCCAAATCGACTAACTGCTGATCGTAGATATCCAGGGAAAAATCATCCCCATTTTTGAGAATAATATTTCGGTTTCTAAGAACTTTTCGGTAAGACCGGAGATTATCCAAAAAAATGGGGTCTAAAAAGGCC
Organism: uncultured Spirochaetales bacterium; assembly: GCA_964624355.1. GTDB lineage: Bacteria > Spirochaetota > Spirochaetia > JABEVK01 > JABEVK01 > CAZUXL01. The sequence goes on along the minus strand of CAZUXL010000059.1, from coordinate 7,728 downwards.
AGAGTTTGGTCAAAAAAGGTCCGCTGATTTTCAGGTTCGCCTTTGACGATGAGAAAATCCTCATGACTAAA